>JAYUYU010000809.1:0-3651 GCA_043752365.1 Myxococcales bacterium
CGGTGACGCGTTATCAGCGGCGCACCCAGCCCAAGGCGCAGCGGCGCCGCGTGGGCCGCCCTCAGAGCGGGAGGAGCCAGCACCGGCTGCCAAACTGCGGGAGCTGCGAGCGCTGCTGCTGCCGCTGGTGCGTGATGGGCTCGCCGATCGGGCCAGCCTCACGTTGGATGGCGTATCGGCTCGCGTCGAACGAGCCGGAGATACGCTGAGCTTCGGACCGAGTCGCCTGCTCTTGGCGCGCGACAAGGAGACGCTGCGCATCTCGTTGTCGCCAGGCGCGACCGAGGTGGGAGTGACGCCTTTGGCGCTCAGCGTCGCGCTGCCGCTGACCCCCGGAGTGGTGCACGTTATCGCCAAGGGCGGGCCGGTGAGCTTGTCGAGCCTGGGCATGCGAGCCGGCCAGTTGGGGCTGAAGGATGTGCGACAGCCGACGCTGGCCGCGGACGGCGTGGCTGACTTGAGCGAAGATTTCGAGACCGTGGAGCTCGACGGCAAGCTGTCGGTACGTGGGTTGTCTTTGCAACGAGCCGAGCTATCGCCAGGAGTCATTGGGCCATGGGGCTTCGATGCTGCACTCAAGGCTCGCGCTCGGCTCGATGGGAGTGAGTTGAGCGTCACATCGAGCGAGCTGCACTTCGGTGAGGTGCGGGCCGAGCTTTCGGGCCAGATCGTGACGTCGCCGGGGCGCCGTCACGTCGAAGGTCGGTGGCGTGTGCCGCTTTCAAGCTGTCAGAGTGTGCTGGCAGCGTTGCCGCAGGGTTTGCTGCCGCTGGTTCACGGCGTGCGCTTGAGCGGTAGCTTCGGCATCGATTTGCAGGTGCGCTACGACCTTAGCGCACCTCAGGACACGCGCGTGGTGCTGGCGGTGCAGAACGAGTGCCGCGTGCAAGACGTACCGGCCGAGCTTTCGCCGCAGCGCTTCGAGCGGCCGTTCCTGCGCTCGGTGAAGGCTCCGGACGGTTCGGTCATGACGCTTGAAAGCGGTCCTGGCACGCCGAGCTGGGTGTCGATTGACGAGATGTCGAGGCACCTGGAGAGCGCGGTTTTGATCTGCGAAGACAGCCGTTTTCACACGCACGGCGGCTTCGATTTTCACGCGCTGGAGAACGCGCTCAAAGACGACTTGAAGCAAGGCCGCTTTGCGCGCGGCGCCAGCACCGTGAGTATGCAACTCGCCAAGAACCTGTACCTGGGCAAAGAGAAGACACTCGGGCGCAAGCTACAAGAGGCCTTGTTGACGGTGCTACTCGAGCAGCAGCTGGACAAGCGACGCATTCTGGAGCTTTACCTCAACGTCGTGGAGCTCGGTCCGGGGCTGTACGGTGTGGGGGACGCCGCGCAATACTACTTCGCCACACCGGCACATGCGCTGACGCTCGGGCAGTCGTTGTACTTAGCGTCACTCTTGCCCAACCCGACGTACAGCCGCTTTGGTCCCGACGGTAAGCTGAACGCTGGCTGGCTTTCGTACTTGCATCGGCTGATGCGGATTGCGCACAAAATCAAGCGCATTGACGACGCCGAGCTGCAGGCGGGGCTCGAAGAGGTGATCGCCTTTCGGGTGCCGGGGGCGCCTGCGCTACCCGCTTTGCCGCCGACGGACGGGAGCCTACGTGATGCCCCCGATCTGCCTGAGTTCGAGGACACGCCCAGCGCGCCCTGACGTTCACGAGCGTTTTCTTCGTAGCTCGGCGAAGAACTCCGAGAGGCGGCGGGCACCCTCGTCAGCCATGAAGCCGGCCTCGACCTCGAAGCGGTGGTTGAGGCGTGGGTCCGTGCCAATCTGGAAAAGCGACACGACCGCGCCGGCCTTGTGATCGCTGGCGCCGAACACCAGACGCGCGATGCGAGCGTTGACGAGCGCGCCCGCGCACATGGCGCACGGCTCGAGCGTCACGTAGACGGTTGCGCCCTCCAGCCGCCAACCCGGCAGGCCACGGGTGGCTTCGCGGATGGCCAAGAGCTCGGCGTGAGCGGTGGGATCGGCGCGTTCTTCGCGACGGTTGTGTTCTCGTGCCAGCAGCGTGCCGTCAGCCGATACAACGACGGCACCCACTGGCACGTCGCCGTGGGCTGCCGCCAGGTCGGCTTCTTCCAGCGCCAAGCGCATGAAGTCGTCTGGGCTCAGCGGCTGGCTCATGCGCTCCCAGACCGTGGGCGGAAATTCCCCCCGCTGCAAGCCGCTAGTCTGTCGGCCGCTCCGGGCTCAGTCGTAGTCGAAGAACAGCGGGTCCCGGCGTGCCAAGAAATTTTGGATCAACGCGACCGAAGCGCTTGCTAGCGCGTTGAAGCGAACGCCCATGCCTGGTGGCGTATCGCTTTGCTCGTTGAAGACGCGAATCCAACGCACCTCGCCCGTGGCGCGAAGCTGCAAACCATTCGGCAGGTTGATGGTCAAGTCGATCTCGGAACCGACGGGCTTCAGGTTGTGGGTGGCGATGAACACGCCGCCCGCCGAGAGGTTCTCGGCGAAGCCGGCGTAGAAGTTGTGATCGCTGCCGACCGTGACGTCGAGGTCGACGTGGAAGCGCGAGTGCTCGCGGCGGTGACCGGCGTCGGCCGTTGGCGCGACGGAGAGGATCGTGGCTTCGCCACGGTGCTGGTCGAGAGCTTCAGCTTCGCTCCGCGGTTGTTTCCGCGCCGTGAGATCCATCGCCATGCGGGCGAGAACGGCGGGCGCGGGCCAGGATTTAGTGGCGCCGAGCGCCGGCCAGTAAGTCGGCGCTCTACTTCTGAAAACTAACTGCTAAAGCCAGGGATTGATGCTGGGCTCGCCGCGGTGCAGGCGAAGATTTTGTCCAAGGCGCCGTGCGACCAAGAGGCAAGTGAGGGCCGTCGCGACGAACAGTGCCAGCGCAATGACACCCCGGTAGGCCGACAGCACCAAGCCCTCGGCCCCGATTGTCCATAGCTTGGCCGCGAGCGGCAGGCCGACCGCGGCCGGTAGCCCTACGCGCAACAGCGCGCCTCGGCACTGCTCGACACTCACTCGCCCGAGCGCCCAGCGAAGCGCGGCCACCAGCAGCACTAGGCCAAACGTTTTGACGACCAACAGCAAGGCTCCAGTCGCCATGGGGCCGGCGCCGCTCATGCGATCGAGCTCGGAGAGCCATGGCACGGCGAACCCGCCCAACAGCACGATGCTGAGGAGCCCGGCCGACACGATCAGGTGTGCCCATTCGACGGCCGGCAGCGCAGGCCAGCGCCTCGTCACCGTTCGAGGCAAGCTGGAGCTGGCGCTCGAAGCGAGCGTGGCTTCGGGAACGAGCGCGAAAATGCCCAGCAGTAGCGCCATGAAATGAACGGGCGATGCGAAGGCTAGAAAGCGCCACGGCATGCCGGCCTGAGCGCTGGCGAAGTCGTCTGCGCGCAGACTACCGACGCTGATGACCCCGACCAGCAGCGCGGCAGTGAGCGGCAGCTGAGCTACCAACACCCAGCAGCCACGCCGCAGCCCTGCCAGCGGCGCCAGTTTGCCGCGTTGACTGAGCTGCGACAGACAACCGGCGACCACCAGCGCGCTGCCGGCTGCCAAGAGCAAGATGGGCAGGTCCAGTTCGCGCGCCACCAGCGGAACGGAAAGCGCCCCCAGCGCCAGCAAAGAGCTGGCCAGGGCCACGCCGAAATAGGCTGCGGCGCCGTCGGGCAAGG
>JAYUYU010000810.1:0-9133 GCA_043752365.1 Myxococcales bacterium
ACGAGACCGAGCTGCTTCAAGGTTTCGACCAGAATGGGGCCGAGCGCTCGCGCGGCGCCATCGACCACCTTGATGGCGATGCCGAGCGCAGGCTCGCTAAACGCCAGTAGCAACAGCGCTTCGGCCCCGCCCTTGACGAGCACGCGCCCCGGAAACGCCAGCGACAGGTCGTAGTCCAAGCGGCGCTCACCCGAAACCAGCAACGGGTGCGCCAACATGGCCGCCCGCACCCTCGAAGTAGCAGCGCCGCTGGAGGTGGCAAGGTACTTGAAGCCGACAGCCAAGCTGCGCAGCGGCAAGGCGTAGTTGGGTGCACTGCAGCCGTCGGTGCCGAGCAAAAGCGATGCTTCGTCGACCTCGCACGCCTGCGCCAGCGCCTGCCGCACACGGCTTTGCGCGGCACCCGCTGGCTCCAGGTACGTGTCGAGCGGTTGTTCCAAGAGCTGGGCCAGCGCCAAGAAGCCGCTGTGCTTGCCCGAGCAGTTGTGGCGCAAGGGATCCTGATCTTCGCCCTGCTGCGGGTACTTGCCGAACAACTTGAGCTGCAATGGTAAGCCCACGCCGCATTGCAACGCTGACTCGGTGAGGCCAAGCTTGTGCAACATGCCGAGCACGATGGCGCGGTGCTGGTCGCTGCCGTTGTGGGAAGCCGCGCACAGCGCCAGCTCTACGGGGCCAAAACCGAAGCGCTCCAGCCCGCCGGCCTCTACCAGCGGCAAGGCTTGCAGCGGCTTGATTGACGAACGTGAAAAGAAGACCTGTTCGGGGTCGCCCAGCGAATGAGTGAGCCGCGAGTGCTGGTCCACGACCGCGATGGCCGCGCAATGCACGGCCTCGATGCCTTGTCCGCGATGCACCCAAGCCGCTGGAACTAGGGCAGGCTGACTCCCCGACCCTGCAGGTCGAGGCGCGGAAGTGAGCTTGTGGGCCGCCATCACGCCGGATACTGTCAGCTCGTGACACTCCGCGGGAAGACCCTGTTCATTACCGGCGCGAGCCGCGGCATCGGCAAGGCCATCGCGCTGCGAGCGGCGCGCGACGGCGCCAACGTGGCGGTGGTCGGCAAGACCGACGCCCCCAACCCCAAGCTGCCCGGAACGGTGGGCGACTCGGTGCGCGAAATCGAGGCCGCGGGCGGCAAAGCCATCGCCTGCGTCGCCGATGTTCGCCTCGAGGAACAAATGGCGGCGGCGGTCGCGGCCACGGTGCAGGCCTTCGGCGGCATCGACATTTTGGTCAACAACGCCAGCGCCATTAGCCTCACCGGCACCGAAGCCACGGAGCTGAAGCGCTTCGACTTGATGTTCGGTGTGAACACGCGCGGTACCTTCTTGAGCTCCAAGCTGTGCATTCCGCATCTGCGCCGCGCTGAAAATCCGCACATCTTGATGCTGTCGCCGCCGCTGACGCAGGAGCCGCGTTGGTTCGCGCCTCACCTGGCGTACAGCATCGCCAAGTACGGCATGAGCTTGTGCGTGCTTGGCTTGGCCGAAGAGCTGAAGCGCGACGGCATCGCCGTGAACGCGCTGTGGCCCCGCACCGTGATCCGCACCGCGGCCGTCCAAAACCTGCTGGGCGGTGACGGCAGCATGGCCCGCGCCCGCAACCCCGAAATCGTGGCCGACGCTGCGCACGTGGTTTTCAACGCCAAAAGCCGCGAGCTATCGGGCCATTTCTTGATCGACGAAGAGGTGCTGCGCGGCGCGGGCGTCACCGATTTCAGCCAGTACGCCGACGTCCCCGACTCCGAGCTGCTGCCCGATTTTTTCGTTTGACGCGCAGGGTTACGCGTTCAGCCTAGCGCGTTAATTAGGCCTGCCAAATAGGCCGCTGCAGCCGGGTCGCCTTCACGCGGAGCCCAGGGCGCGAACTCTTTGTCGGTGGCGACGTCGTAGGGGCCGGCTTTGACCTCGAAACAGATGGCGGTGTCGGTGAGCGCCGCAACGGTGTGCCAAAGGCCCGGAGCGAGGTCGAGCCCGATGTTGCCGTCGCGACCGAGGACGTGCGTCTGAGTGACAGCGCCGTGGTCGTCGAAGATGAAGAGCGCCAGCTCGCCACGTAACACGATGAAGCTTTCGGGTTTGGGAACCGCCAGGTGGCGGTGCGGTGCGGCGTAACTGCCGCGCGTCCAAGCGTTCAAGAAGCGATGCGGGTTGGACGCCATGTCGGGGTGAAAATTGTGATTGATGCGACCGCGCGGCGCCGTGAGCGCGCGCGCGAGGGTGGCGTCGAGCAACGCCTGGTCGATCAGTTGAACGGCTGCGGCCATGAGTTTTGAAAAGGCTCCCGGATTTGTGTGTTTACGCGGACCACAGTCAGACCGACATCGGGTGGCACCAGTTCAGGCTATCTCAGCTCCCGAGCAGAGGTGACCGCAGAATGCAGGCGCCCGTTAGCGAGACGGCTCGAATCGAAAAAGGGCCCTCCGTCGCGCGCGGAGTGACTTCGGAGTCGAAGTGACTTTTGAGTTGAGGAACGGGCTTCCGGCGTCGCGCCTAACGATCATGGGCTCGAACCCGAGCTAAGCCAAAACACCCAGTCGCCGTTGCGCTTCGAGCCGATAGCCCGGAAATAGCGCCGAAGCGTCGGGCATCTGCAAGTGCCGCTCGCACAGCTCCCCGAGCACGTCGCGAAAATCGGTCGTGACCGGCACGTCTCGGCCTTCGTGCAGCTGGTCGGGGCCGAGGCCCGGGAAGGTGCCGAGCACGCGGCCGCCTTGCACCTTGCCGCCCAAAACGAGCATGACGTTGCCGTGGCCGTGGTCGGTGCCGCCAGTGCCGTTTTCGCGCGCGGTGCGTCCGAACTCGCTCATGACGACTACCACCACGCGCTCGAAGGCGGGTCCCAAGTCGGCGCGGAACGCGGCCAACGCGCGTCCCAGGCGATCGAGCTGGCGCGGCAGCTCGCCATTTTCGGCGCTGCCCTGCCCGCGGTGTGTGTCCCAGCCGCCCACGTCGAGCCAAGCGGTTTCAAGGCCAACGTTGGCCTTGATCAGCTTCGCTACGTCGGCGAAGTCTTGAGCGTCGCGCGCGTAACCCCGAGCGGCGCGACGGCGTTTGCCCAGCGCGCGAGCTACGATGACGCTGGCCTCCAAGGCCCGCCCGCCCGCGCGCTCGGCCAAGCCCTGCGCGTCGGCCGCGTACATGCGCCGAAAGCCTTGGGCCAAAGCGGGTTCGAGCTCGCGTGTCGCGCTGAGCCGAAAGTCGCGCAGGTTTGGCGCAACCACGGCGTCACGGTAGCCGCGCAGCGCGAGCGGTGGGCGCGGCGCCACCGCTACAGCGCGCAGCAGGCCCGCGTCACTAGCAGGGCGCGACCCGAGGTAGCTGGCCAGCCAACCGCGCGTCGCCGAGCGATTGCCCACGCTTGCGGTCTCCATGTAGTCCTGCGCCTCGAAGTGCGAGCGCGTGGGGTGTGGCGAGCCCACGGCCGGAATCACCGCTAGCTGTTTGGCGTCATACGCGGCCTGCAGCGGCGCCAGGCGCGGGTGAAGGCCAAAGCGTCCGTCCAAGTCGATGACGCCGCCCTTTTTGCCGGGCTGGGCGACGGCAATGCTGGGGCGCAGTTTGTAGTAGTCGGCGTCGCCGTGGGGCACGACGATGTTCAAGCCGTCGGCCGCGCCGCGCAAGAACACGCACAGCAGCACGGGTGTGTTGGGCACTGGCGCCGTTGGCTGCGGCGCTTCGGCCCAAGCAGCGCGCGACTGCAGCAAAAAGCCCAGCGACGAAACCGCGGATAGTCCGAGCAAGCCACGCCGTGAAATGCAGGTCATTGGCGTTGGAACTCCGGGCTGCCGATCAAAAGCGCGACCGCGGCGGCGCGCCGCTGCGCCGGATCGGCCACGCCGGCAACCTCCTCGCGCACGAGCCGTAGCGTGGGTGAATCGGGCGCAAGGCCCAACACGCTCGTACCGAAGCGCGTCACCTGCTCGTTCAGATCGGCACCAGCTGGGAACGTCGTTTCCCAGGTCACCGCGAGCCCGCGCAGCTGGCCCGAGCCCAGATCACTCGCAAAGCTCATGCGCGCCAACATGCCGCCGCCGCTGGCCCACTCGGGCTCGGAGTCCGGGTAACCGGTGGGCAGGCGTTGCTGCAACAGTGGCTCGCCCAGCGCCGCCATGGTGTTTGAAAGCGCGAGGCTGCCGTCGGGCCTGGCGTCGAGCGCTCGAGCGGCGCTGGCCAACAACTCGAGCGGTGTCTTTAGCTTGCTGCTACGCGCCGCGGGCGCCCAAAAGCTTGGGTCTTTCACGATGGCGCGCAGCACTTCTCGAATCTCACCGTCATTGCGCGTGTACGCGGCCGTTGCGGCGGCAACGCAGCTTGCCGGCGGCTCGTCGGCCACGAAGCGCGCGCACAATCGGACTGAAAGGTGCTTGGCCGTGGCGGGGTGGCGGGCCAGTAGCGCCAGCAGCCTGAGCCCCTCGGCTTCGTTTTCTCCCGCCGGGAACAGCTCGCCCAGCGCCGTTTTGGCTTTGCGATCGTGCGCGTTCTTGCGGAACACGAAGTCGAAGCCGCCTTCGTTGACGCGCACGACGCTCCAGCCGGTCAGAATGCGCGCCACCGCTTGCACGTCGGCCTGCGTGTAGCCGCCGTCGACGCCCAACGTGTGTAGCTCCAGCAGCTCGCGGGCGTAGTTTTCGTTCAGGCCACCCCGCCGCCTGCCTGGCCGCGTTTGGCGCCGACTTTCGGCGTTGTCGAGGTACAGCAGCATGGCCGGGTGCCTCGCCGTCGCGACGAGCAAGTCCGAGAACTTTCCGAGCGCGCGCGGCCGGATGGCGCGCTCTAGGTAGTCGCCCTCGAACAAGCGCACGAAGCCTTTGGAGGCGAACACGTTGAAGTGGTTCGCCCAGAAGTCGGTCATCACCGCTTCCAGCTGGCGCTGGCTCAGAATATCGCGCGTCAGCTCGGCCGTAGCCAGCCGCTCCAAGTGTTGGCGGTAGTGGGGCTTGGTTTCCGCACGCAGCTGTCGGTCGGTGCGGGTCTCGGTCTCCCAACCCTCGCCCAACCAATCATTCACGAGCTGCGCGGGCGGCACGAACGCGGCACGATGCGGCACCAGCGCGGCTTCGAGCAGCGGGCTCTCGGGCGGCAACGACAGCTGCGCCTCGAACCAGCGTTCGACGCCGCCGCGGGCCACGCGTTCGACCTCGCCCGGGCGGGGACCGAAGGCGAAGCGATTCAGCATGTGGCGCGCGTCCGCCAGCGCCGCCGAGCTGGCTGGCGGATCCACAATCGTTTTGGGGCGGGATGCCACGACCGGCCGAGCGGGCGCTACTTGCACGACGATTGGTGGAGAGAGTCCAGCTTGGCTAGGCGAGCAAGCACACAGCCCGGCCAGGCAAGTCGTCATGAAAAGCCGCGACCACCACATGACCGTCATTATGACGCCGCCGGGCGGGAGGAGAAAGCGCGGGGTCGAAGCATTTGTAGCCCTTGGCGGAAGCGACGGGGTTGTCGCTCACCCGTGACGAGGCTACTGGGCAGAGCCCTACGGAAAAAGGAGACCCAATGGCAGTTTCTAAAGCATCGGCGACTTGGAACGGAACCCTCAAAGAAGGCAACGGCGGCGTTAAAGGCACGGGCTTCGAAGCCGCCTTCACGTTCGGCTCACGCTTCGAAGGCAGCGGCAAGGGAACCAACCCCGAGGAGCTGATCGGCGCGGCACTCAGTGGCTGCTTCTCGATGTTCTTAGCGGCGCAGTTGACCAAGGAAGGCAAGCCGCCGACCAGCATCAACACCACCGCCAGCGTTACGCTGGGCGATGGCCCGACCGTGACCCAAATCGTGCTCGACACCGTCGCGGTCGTGCCCGGCGCCGATCAAGCGCTGTTCGACGACAAGGTCGCGTTCTCGAAGGCGAATTGCCCCATCTCGAAGGCGCTCGCCGGGGTGCCCGAGATCGTGATTAACGCTACCCTGACGGCTGGCTGAAAACCAAGCGGAGCTGTACGCGGGCCCTTCTTTACGAGGCGGCCCGCAGCGCTCCCTGCAATAGCTCGCCGACGTTGCCGGCAAGCCGCAACGTCGATAGCTCGTCGGCGCGCGTTTTGCCGAGGTTCACGACCACGATGGGCACGCCCAGGCGGGCGGCGGCGCGCGCAAAGCGGAAGCCGGAAAACACCATCAGCGACGAGCCGGCTATCAGCAAAGCTCGCGCACCGTTCAGCGACGCCATGGCGCGCTCAACGCGCGGCGCTGGCACGTTTTCGCCAAAAAAGACGACGTCCGGCTTGAGCACGCCGCCGCACGCGCTGCAGGCCGTGAGCACGAAGCGCGCGTAGTCGACATCCAGCTCTACATCGCCGTCCGCGCGCGCCACAAAACTTTGCCCAAGAAAGTCCGAATTTTTTTGGACCAAGCGCGCTTGCAGCTCGCTACGCGGCGAAACGGCGCGACAGCCCAAACACACCACGCGGTCGAGCCGGCCGTGCAGGTCGACGACGTTTTCACTGCCGGCGGCCGAGTGCAGCCCATCCACATTTTGCGTGATCAGTAATCGCAGCATGCCCCGACGCTCCATGTCGCTGAGCGCGTGATGCGCGTGGTTCGGCTGCGCGTGCGCCACGCGAGCCCAGCCGACCATGCTGCGCGCCCAGTAGCGTTGACGCGCCAGCTCGGTGCCCACGAAATCGCCAAACTGCATTGGGGCGCTTTGCGTCCAGCGCCCCTCTTCGTCGCGGTACGCCGGAATACCCGAGTCGGTGCTGACGCCAGCGCCAGTCAGCACCACCACATCGCCAGCCGTCAACAACTGGGCCAGCGCCGTCAGGTTCTGCTCAGGCGGCTCAGGCGAGCTCACAGGTTAGGGTGTAGCAGGTGACCAGCGCACGCCCAACGCCCGCCGGAATATAGAGGCGGTCTCACGTCGCAAAGTCTACGTCCGGGAAATCCCGGGCCGGGTCTGGGAGGTAAAGCGCGGGCTAAGTCTCAACGTCGGCCTTTGAAGCCCATCATGCCTTGCACGGCGGCTTCGCTCGCCTCTGCCAGCTCACCCTGCTCACGCACCAGGTCGGAGCACGCTTCGCAGAGCTTCTTGGTCTTGCCGTCGACCTTGACGGGCAAAAGTTCCTCGGCTTCGTCGCCGCACGATTTGCAGGTAGGCATGATTTCGGTCTCACGCTCAGCGTACACGCGGGCCGGAGCGAGGGTCGAGGCTCTCGCGGTAAACTGTGGGGAAATGTACGTTTTTGGCCAAGAATGGCCGAAATTTGGCCGCGCTTGGCCCCGACTGTTACCCAGCTAGGTCCGACCAAACGGAGGAACCATGTCGCAACGCACGCTTTCGCGAGCCATGCTCGCCTCCTTAACGGGACTGATGCTCACGGTGACGAGCGGCGCGCGGTTCTCAAGTGCGCACGCCGAGGGCCGTCCGGTCGTTTCGGTGGGTGACGTCAACGTGGCGAGCGACGCAGGCGAGGCAACGGCCGAGCTGGGTGGCGCCCTGCGCCTGGCCTTGAATGACGAGCTTTCGCAGGTGCCCAGGCTAGGCCCCAAGCAACGACCGCTGGTCGTGAGCGCAACGCTCACACGCCTCTCGAGCGAGCGCCGTGACGGACGCGTCAAAACCAGCGCTACTATTTCCCTCGCATTGAGACGAGCTGATGACCAAGTGCTGTTCGCAGGGCTCCGCGGGCGCGCCAGCGTCGAGGACTCTGTGGGCAATCTTGCCTCCCTGCGTCGCGCGGCCTTGCGGGGCGCCGTGCGCGGCGCGGTAGCCAGGTTGCCCGAAGCAGTAAGGCGCTCGCACTGATTTGAAAAACACTTAGTCAGTATGTGCGTCTAGACGCACACTTCCGGGCGAGCTCTGCTAGGGTAGCCGCTTGGGTGGTGCTGATCCGTGGTTACCCAGCGGTCCATAGCTCAGGTCTTCTTGGCACTCCAAGCAGCCCTGACCGCGTTTCTGGCGGTACTGCTCGCAGTCGAGCACAACCAGCACGCCGCAGGCGCGACCGTCGCTGCCGCGGTCTACACGGCCTGTTGGCTAGCGTTTCGCCGCGGGTGGAACGCCGCGCGTCAGGTGGCGGTCGTGGTGCAAACCGTGCTGTTGGTGCTGACCACCAGCGAACCCTATCTGACCCAGCAACCCCTGCTGGCCGTGCTGGTGCCGCCCATCATCGCGCTCATGCTCACGTCCCCCCGGTGGATCGTCGGGTCGGCCGCCTTTACTGTGCTGGGGCTAGCGCTGCGTTCGGGCTTTCGAACTCCCTTGCTGGAGCCGCTCAACCTGCTCGTGGTTGCCATGTCGGTTTCGGGCTTGGTGCTGGCGCGGCGCAGCGTGGAGGCCGCCATGGCGCGTATGAAGGTAGAGACGCAAGAGGCCGAAGCAGCCCGCGAACGAGCCGAAGCAGCCGCCCGTGAGGCCATTGCCGAGCGTGACCGCGCGAGCAAGCTCGAGGCCGCGCTGCTGCACATGCAGCGCTTGGAAAGCGTCGGGCGTATTGCTGGCGGGGTTGCGCACGACTTCAACAACTTGCTGACGGTCATCGGCGCCTCGGCTTCGATGGCCGAGCGAGCGTTGGCGATGGGCGGCTCGGCAGCGGCTGATTTGCAAGAAATTCAGTTGGCCGTGGGGCGCTCCTCGGAGCTGACCAAACAGCTGCTGGCTTTTGCGCGCAAGCAAGTCTTGGTCAAACACCCCGTCGAGCTGAACGAGCTAGTCGCCAATGTAGAGCGCATGCTGCGCCGGGTAATTGGCGAGCGCAGCGTGCTCGTGGCCAAGCCAAGCGCGGAGCCGCTGCGGGTGCTGGCCGACGCTGGGCAGCTCGAGCAAGTCATCGTAAACCTGGTGATCAACGCGCGAGACGCCATCTCGGAGACTGGACGCATCGAGCTCAGCACGGGGCGCCAAAGCGTGCAGGCGCATGACGAACGGGACATCGAAGGCTTGGCGGCTGGCGACTACGCCTGGCTCGAGGTGAAGGACGACGGCGCCGGCATGAGCGGTGAGGTGCAGCAGCGGCTGTTCGAACCGTTTTTCACCACCAAGCCGCCCGGCCGCGGTACCGGCCTGGGGTTGGCAACCTGCTTCGGCATCGTGCACCAGCACGAGGGCGCCATTCGCGTGCAAAGCCGGCAGGGCCACGGTACCTCGATGCGCGTGTTGCTGCCGTTGGCCACCGCTGCCGTCGAAGCACCAA
>JAYUYU010000811.1:0-3645 GCA_043752365.1 Myxococcales bacterium
CGTCTCGACCTTCGGATTTTTAGACTTGCGGCCAGATGATGATTGCCAATTTGGTTAGAAAGAAATCGGCGATGAGGATGGTAATCGAAACTACTACGACGGTGCGGGTGGTGCTGTTGCCCACGCCAGCCGTACCGCCGCGCGTCGTCATGCCGAAGTGACAGCCAACCAGCGCAATGATCGCGCCGAACACTGGCGTCTTCATCATGCCGCTCGCGAAGTCGGCCATGGTGACGACGCTCATCGCCGAGCGCAGGAAGAATTGCCACTGGATGTTGAACTCCAGATGACTAATCAACATCGCGCCCGCGAAGCCGAGCACCAACGCAAACGCCGCCAGCACCGGCATCACCAACGTGGACGCCACCAGGCGCGGCCAAACCAACTTCTTCAGTGGATCTGCGCCTAGCGCGCGCACGGCGTCGATTTGCTCGGTGACGGCCATGGAGCCCACTTCTGCCGCCATGCCTGAGCCGATGCGCCCGCCGACGATGACCGCTGTGAGCGTCGGCGCCAGCTCGCGCATGAAGCTGAGCGCAACGACGCGGCCCGTGTACTCCATGCCCCCAAACTTGCGCAGGCCGAAGGCAAACTGCACGGCCATCACCATGCCGATGAACACGCTGGTAACCGTGACGATGCCGACCGACGCCACGCCAAGGGCCTCGATTTGCTGCAAAATGGCCTTGCCCTCGAAGGGCCGACGAAACCCGGCCCGCACCGCGCCCACGAACATGCCGGCAACCGCGCCGACCTGCTCAATCAAGAAGGCGATGCGGTTCAGCTGGCGCTCAACGAACTTCGGTGGCGGCGGCGGCATCAAGCTGCGCCGCTCGCCGCTTTGACTGGGCGGCGGTAACGAATCGCTGGGCGCGCGCGTCGTCATTTCAAGACCTCGTGGCAAACCCTTTGACGAAGCCTTCGAACGCTGCAGGGTCACCCGCCTGCGGTTCGCTGATGCGCCAGAAGTCGTAGACGCAGCCGTCCTTCTTCAGCACGTAAACCAGGAACTGCTTGGGTACGCCGTCGAGCTTGCCGACCAGCTCAGTGCGCAGTGCGGCGCGGCCGTCGACGTTCAGCTCTTGCTGGGACTTGAGCTCACGCTCGGTGAACTGCAAAAACAAGTGCTGGGTGAGCGATGGCAGCGGCACGTCGTCGCCGTCGACGCCGCAGCGGGCGTTGAGCGCCACCGTCGCGGGAGTGGCGTCGTCGCGAAACGCGAGCAACGTGCCGTCCGCTTCGATGGAGTGCCAGGTCGAGGGCACGGGGCCGGTGCGAAAGCGCAGCGTGCCGTCGTCGTAAACCGTGCCGTTGAAATGCGGGCCGCCACAGGCCGTGACCAAAAGCGCTACCGCAAGCTCAAAACCAGCCGGTCGCATAAGGTGGGCGGAAGCTAGCACGAAAGGTATAAAGGGGCGGCGGCCGTCCCAGGAATCTTGCCCCCGCTCGGGGACGGCTCATCTCGAATGTTCCCGATCAAGGACCAGAACCCCACACGAACGTTCCCGTTCGTGAACTGGCTGCTGATCGCGGCCAATGTCATCGCCTACGTTTGTCAGACGTTGCTCGTCCAGCAGAACGGGGAGGCCGCGGTCGTCTCGGGCTACGGCCTCGTAGCGACGCGCTTGTTCAGCGATCCGGCGGGTGAGCTGTTCACGGTCTTCAGCAGCATGTTCATGCACGGAGGGCTCGCGCACCTCGGCGGCAACCTGCTGTTCTTGTACATCTTCGGTGACAACGTCGAGGATTCTTTGGGGCACGGGCGCTACATCGGCTTCTATTTGCTGTCCGGAATTGCCGCGGCCGTCGCGCAAATTTTGACCGGTGTCAGCAGTCCAATCGCCATGGTAGGCGCGTCGGGCGCCATTTCGGGGGTGCTGGGCGCCTACATGGTGCTGTTTCCTCGCGCGCCCATTTTGGTAGTGAATCCGATTCCGCTTTTGTGGTTGTTCTTTGGCTTGCTGCTGTCGTTACCGGCCTGGCTCGTGATCGGGCTGTGGTTCGTGGGCAACTTGCTGCCGGCCGTGTCCTCGCTCGGCCTGAGCCAAACGGGTGGCGTCGCCTTCTTCGCGCACATCGGCGGCTTCCTAGCGGGGTTGTTGCTGGTGCGGCCATTGTTGTCCGGCCGCACGCGCCGCGAGGCGTTCGAGTGGACTGGCTGGCGCCCGCCACCGCGCCGCCCCGCGGCACGCTCTCGCTACGAAGCTTGGCGCGATCGCTAGCTGTAGCGCGCCGTGCCCCCGACCCTTGACCCGCGGCCGGCGCCCCGACACGCTGCGGCCCTTCTATGGCTTTGGAGCTCCGCCTTTACAACACGCTGACCCGCAACACCGAGCCGCTTTCCTTGCGAAAGCCAGGTGAAGCGACCGTCTACTGCTGTGGCCCGACCGTGTACGACGTGCCCCACGCTGGGCACGCCCGTGCCGCCTTGGCGCCCGATTTACTGGTGCGACGCCTAACGCATCAAGGTATCAAGGTCACGTTCGTCCGCAACATCACCGACGTAGACGACAAAATTCTGGAGCGCTCTAGCAAGAACGGCGAGAGCCCGCTCGAGCTATCCAGGCGCATGACGGCCATTTATCAGGAAGAGATGGCGAGCTGCGGTTGCTTGCCACCGACGCACGAGCCCAAGGTCAGCGACACCGTCCCCGAGATCATCGCGCTGGTGCAGAAGCTGGTCGCCAACGAGAGCGCGTACGTGCTCGACATGGGCAGCGGCAAGCAAGACGTGTACTTCGCGGTGCGCAGCTTTGCTGGCTACGGCAAGCTGTCGCGCCGCAAGATTGACGACTTGCAAGCGGGCGCCCGGGTGGAACGCGACGACCACAAGCGCGACCCGCTGGATTTCGCCCTGTGGAAGGGCGCCAACGCCGAGGATTGGGCCTGGGATTCGCCGTGGGGCCGCGGCCGCCCTGGCTGGCACATCGAGTGCTCGGCCATGGCCGAAAAGCACCTGCAGCACGGCTTCGACGTGCACGGCGGCGGCATGGACCTGATTTTTCCGCACCACGAAAACGAGATCGCGCAGAGCGAAGCCGCGTCGCCGGGCCAGGGCGATTACGCGCGCTGTTGGATGCACAACGGCTTCGTCAACGTCGACAAAGAGAAAATGAGTAAATCGCTGGGCAACTTCGTGACGGTGCGCGACGTGTTGGCGCGCAACGACGCCGAGGGCTTTCGCTGGTTCTTGCTAGCCGCGCATTACCGCGGTCCCATTCAGTTCGACACCGAGCAGCTCGCCGACCGGGTGATATTTCCTGGCGTGGACGAAGCCGAGCGGCGCGTTGATTACCTGTTCGCTACGGTGGAACGGTTGAGCGAGCTGACGCGCGCCGGCCTGACCGCGCCCGCCAAGCTGCCGCCCGAGCTGCTGAAATTCAAGACCGAGCTCGAGGCCGCCACCAAGCAAGGCGACGCGGCGCTGGATGACGACTTGAACACACCCGTCGCGCTGGCCGCGCTCGGTGAAATGACGCGGATTGGCAATGAAACGGTGATGCTGGCGCAGAAGCGTAAGAAGGACGCGAGCTTCGTGGGCGCCGCGGGTGTGCTGGGCCGTCACGTCGGCGACGCCATCAAGGGCCTGAGCCATCAGCTTGGCCTGCTGAACGTGTCGCCCAACGATTACGCCGCTCGCGTCAA
>JAYUYU010000812.1:0-3637 GCA_043752365.1 Myxococcales bacterium
GCGCTACCTCATCTTTTACCGCAGCGAAGCCACTACCAAGACGGTCGAGCTAGTGCGGATTCTGCCGGGAGAGCGCGACCTGCCCCGCGTGCTGGTTGAATCGGGCTAGCGAGGCTGTTGGGGAGCAGCACGCTTGGCCCTCATACGGGGCGGCAGAGGTAGCTGAATCCGGAAAAAAGCTGCCATTGCAGGTGCGGCAAGGCACCAGACTCGCCTATGCTCCCGAGGCGCTTCGCCCGGCGATCGGAAAGCCAGGGGGGTGACAGCTCGGGCATCACCCGCGCGACGGTTCTGAGGAATGGATGGCTGATTCACTCGTTCGCGACCTGTTCACGCTGCCGGCTCAAGTGCACGAAGGCGACTTCGTGCTCAAGCTCACCGAGGGCTTGCAGCATCCCGAGGAAACGGCGCGCACCTACGTGGCTACCGAAGCGCTCGTGGACGCGTTCAGCCAGAGCCTAGCGCTGGTCGACAGCGCACTGCGCGACGGGCGCAGCAAGGCGACGTACCTGCATGGCAGCTTCGGCAGCGGCAAGTCGCACTTCATGGCCATGCTGAGCTTGCTGCTCAGCGGCAACGAGGCCGCGTGGCGCAACCCCGCGCTGCACCCGCTGCGCCAAAAATTCGAGTTCGTCGGCAAGAAAAAGCTGTGCCAGCTGAGCTTTCACATGATCGGCGCGCACAGCTTGGAAGAAAAGATCTTCTCCAGCTACGTGGCGTTCGTGCAAGCGCAACACCCCGACGCACCCATTCCGGGCCTGTTCGCAGATGAAAAGGTGTTCGACGACGCCCGCCGCTTGCTCGAGAGCATGGGCGACGAAAAGTTCTTCGCTGCCATGGGCGGGCCCAAGCAGGGCTGGGGCAAGGTCACTCAAGCCTGGAACCGCGAGCGCTTCGATGAAGTGTCGGCCTCCGCGCATCCCGAGCAACGCGAACTGCTCTTCAGCGCCCTGACCAAGAGCTGGTTTCGAGCCTCGATTACCGAAACGCACCACTTCGTCGATCTGGATTCGGGCCTTGCCGTCATGGCACGGCACGCGCAGCAGCTTAGTTATGACGGCATCTCGCTGTTTTTGGATGAGCTGATCCTGTGGCTGTCACATCGCGCCAGCGATTCTTCGTGGTTGCACAATGAAGTGCAAAAAATGGTCAAGCTGGTCGAAGCTCAAGAGAGCGACCGCCGCATTCCGATCGTCAGCTTCATCGCGCGCCAGCGCGACCTGGCCGAGATGGTCGGCAAGATCCATACCGGCGCCGAGAACGCGCGCCTGCACGACTCCTTGAACCACTGGGAGGGGCGCTACGGCACCATCACGCTCGGCGACTCCAACCTGCCCGAGATCGTCGAAAAGCGCATCCTCACCACCAAAGGCCCGGCCGAAAAGGCGGCGCTGGATCGCGCGTTCGAGACGCTGCGAGGCGCCGCCGGCACCGCGTGGAACGTGCTGGTTGCACAGCAAGACGCCAGCGCTTTCCATAAGCTTTATCCGTTCAGCCCGGCGCTGGTCGATGCGCTGGTGGCGCTGTCCAATTCCCTGCAGCGCGAGCGCACCGCCATCAAGCTATTGATGGAGCTGCTCGTCGAGCACATTCCTGATCTGAAGCTGGGTGAGGTCGTGCGCGTCGGAGATCTGTTCGACGTGCTGGCTGGCGGCGAAGATCCAGCGGATGGCTTGATGCGCAGTCGCTTCAACTCCGCCAAGCACCTGTATCGGCACAAGTTCTTGCCGATGATTCAAGAAACGAACGGCACCAACAATAAGGAACGTTGCCAGCGTCTGCGACCGGGTCACCCGCCACGACTCGGCTGCTCTGGTTGCGGCGAAGTGCCGTGTCGCAAGGACAATCGGCTAATCAAGACGCTGCTGATCGCCGCGCTGGTGCCGGAAGTGCCAGCCTTGAAGGACCTAACGGCGAGCCGCCTGGCGCAGCTGAATCATGGCACCATCAAGGTGCTGATCCCCGGGACTGAGACGGCCCAGGTAGCGCAGCAGCTGCGCAAATGGGTATCGGGGACCACGATCGCCCAATTGCACGTGGGCAATGAGTCCGACCCGGCCGTGCGGGTACGGCTCGAAGGCGTGGATCTAAAGCCGATTCTGGAGCGCTACTCGCGCGCGGACAACACGGGCGCCCGCCAGCGCGTGATGCGCGATGTGCTGTTCGAAGCGCTGGGCATCGACAAGACCAGTGACACAGGCCGCGATGAGAAGGTCGAATGGCGAGGCACCAAGCGCCACGGTCACATCATTTTCGGCAATGTGCGCACCATGCCGCCGGCCACGCTGCGTTGCTCCGAGGACCACGATTTTCGATGGATCATCGATTACCCGTTCGATGATGAGGGTAAGGGACCTCAAGACGACGCGGAAACGCTCGAGCGCTTCATGGAAACGGAGCGCAGCTGGTCCTTGGTTTGGCTGCCGCACTTTTTTTCGGCATCAGTCAACCAGCTGCTGGGCGAGTTGGTGATCCTAGAGCACATTCTGGGCGACAAGACGATCCAACGCGATGCGGTCAAGGACCTGAGCATCGAGGATCAAAGCCGCGCGCTGTCCGATCTCGACAACCTGCGCGCCCAGAAGAAGGCGCGCTTGCACGAGGTGTTGGAGGAAGCGTACGGTCTCCGCACCGCGACTGACTCCGACATCGACAGCTCGCGTCGCACCGAGCAGCACTTGCACGTGCTGGTACCGGGCGCACAAGTGGCCATCGGCCTGGCCCCCAACCTGGCCAGCGCGAAGGACACCTTGGTCTCGGGCTTACTGGACGCCCGCTACCCGCGGCACCCCACGTTCACGAAGCCGCTTTCGTCGCAGCGCGTGGCGCGCCTGCTGGAGAAGTTTTCGGAGCTGCTAACGGCAGAGCATCACGTGATCCCGGCCGACAAGGAGCTGCACGGCGAAATGCTGGGCACGCTGGGCGAGCTTGGCATCGTGCGGGTGACGGAAACCAGCGTGCAGTTGGTCGAAGATCGCCGGTTGCAGCCGCTGGAAAGCCGGCGCGTGCAGGCCGGCACGGAGCGGCCCACGGTCGGCGAGGTACGTCATTGGATCGACGAGGGGCGCAAGATGGGCCTCGAGGTCGAGGCGCAAGACTTGGTGGTGCGTTGCTACGCGCTGTGGTCGCGCCGCACCTTCGAGCTGCACGGCAAGCCGTACGACGCCAAGTCTCCGTTGCACGCCGATGCGACGCTCGAAAAGCCCGAGCTACCCGAACAGACCGAGTGGGTACAGGCGCTCGGCAAAGCCAGCCAATGCTTGGGCATCACGTTCGCTGCGCGGTTTCTGAGCCCCGAGAACCTGGGGCGCTTCCGCGGCTTGGTCAGCGACAAGATCGAAAAGTCAGCCAGCGCGTGCGCGGACGCCCCGCCGCTGCTAGCGCGGCGCAACACGGGGCTCGGCTTGGGTGCGGCGACTGATCGCCTGACCACGGCGCGCTCCGCCGATCAGTTATGCCTCGCGCTGCGTGGCAAGTCGGGTGTCGAACAGGTGCGAGTTCTGGCCGGCTACGAGCCAACAACAGGGGGAACGGCGGTCGGGCAACACATCGCACGCGGCAGCGCGCTGGGTGAGCTGCTGCGCGATGACATTCTGTTTGGCGTGTTCGACCAGCTGCACGCCCGGAGCCAAGAGGT
>JAYUYU010000813.1:0-9110 GCA_043752365.1 Myxococcales bacterium
GACCTCAGGCACCGCTTCGTAGCTCCGCCAAGCAGCTTGGAGGCCGCGCTCCGCCGACAGGTAGCCATCGCGCGAGAACTGCACGAGCAGCTGCGAGCCGCCGTTGACGGCCATGTCGAATACGCCGTCGGGGCGCGAGATGGTCGAACCCCACTCGTCGTGCGCAGCGATGCTAATGCGAACACCCGCCAGTGGCTCTCCGTCGCGACCCACGACCTTGCCCCTCAGGATGGCAATGCGTTTTCGGTTGAACGCCTTGGCGCTTGTGTCCCTTTGGAGCGGGTCCTTGCCGGTGAAGAGGAACTGCGCAGACTCCCACACCGTGGTGGCTACGGTGCGGTCGAGAGGGGGGGCGAGCTCGCAGGACTTGCTAGCTGAGCGGCAATCGAGGTCCTCGCAATCGGCGACACCATCACCATCGTTGTCCTTGCCATCCGAGCACTCGGTTTCAGCCGGCGCGTCGCCTTTGCCAGACCCCGCGTGCTTTTCGCCGTCCCCGCAGGCCGGCAGCGCTAGCGAAAGTCCTACGAGCGAGATCCAAAACGGCCGACGTCGTGTCATCACAAAATCCTTCTCAAGGAGGCGTTCAGTGACTTGTCGGGCGGGCACCTCAGGTCGTTGACGAGAATCTGCCGGGGAAGCCGAAAGAATTTTCAGCGGTCGCGACCACTGTTCACGGAACAGATCGCTTTCCGTGGCCGATCCCTGGCAGGAGGGTTAGTCAGCTGAGCCGACCAGCGCCGCCCGCACCACCGCCACCGCCCGCTCCACGTCCGCCAACACCACCTCCGCCGAAACCCTGACCACCGTGAGCGCAGCCCGGCGTAGCTTCTCGTCAGAACGCGCATTCCGCGTCCGCGCGAACTACTGACCGGCGAGTTCACCTACGACCTGATAGTGCTCGGCATACGCGGCCGCTCCGCTTCCGCAGACCTTCATGCCGGCGGCCTGGAGAGCGTTTTCCCATTCAACTTCGCGGGCGCCGTAGACGAAGTAGTACGCAAAGCCTTCATGACCGACGCAAGCTGTGCGGCCAACCCACGTCCCCGGTGCTGGCGAGAAAGCCAGGGCCGGATCGTCATGCCAGAGGCCGGTCCGCCCACCCTGCTCGGCCAAGGCGCGGATGGCGAGCCAGTCCCTTCCCAAGACTGCTTCGGCGGCTGGTGCGAGAGGCGCAGTCAGCAGGCCCCTTTTGTTGGCCGCGCTCGCGTTGGCTGGCCACCACGAGGTGGCGGCTTGTTCCGACGCGACAAGCCGAGCGAAAGGGGTCTGGCCGCTGCCAATCTACGAGTGTCAGCAGTGTGGCAAGCCGCTTCGTGATCACGAACTGAACGAGCTCGTCATGAAGCGCCTTAAACTCGAACCTAGCTGGTGGTCGCTCCCGGTGGTCCCGTCGAAACGCATCGTCGTCGGCATACACGCGCAGCGTCGAAATCAGATCGCCAGCTACTTTGGGGAGACTAGCGCCTTTCATTGGGCGCAATTCCGGGATCGAGAGGCCAGGCGGTCCCGGATGGCGACCACGAGCGACAGCCGGTCCATTCGTTCTTCGTGCCCACCAGCCAACCTCGAACGGAGCCAGGGATCACGCGCCTCAGTCTGCGACGAAGTGGAGGTTCATGCCTTGTGTCTGAGCGATCTCGACTGCTTGGCGCAACGTGGCGAGCTTCTGGACGAGTGCGGGTTCGATGCGGCAAACCACATCGAACTCGCGTCGTAGCGAGTCAGCCTCACTGCCCGCGATCAGAGCATCACGGTAGAAGTCCCCGAGCCGCTGGAGCAGCGGGAGCGACGTTCCGCTCCTCCTCATAGCAGTGACCAAGAGATGGTGGTCGCTCTCGCTCAGACGAAAGACCGGGTCCGCTTCCATCTGCCGACCGTTTCCTAGGAGGAGATAGGCATCGTATGACATTCCTCAACCCTCAGTGGCTTCGTCATAGAACTCCAGAACATCTTGAATGTCCTCGACGGGATTCAAGATGTCAACGACCTCGCCGAGGATGCCGCCGAGGAGCGCGCTGCCAATACCAATGCCCGGCATGACAGGTGTAGCCCTCCGCCGACACCCGGACGACCCTGAGCCCAGCCCGGCGGAGCGTCTCATCCCGGCGCGCATCAGTCGCGCGCCGCTCACCGTGGTAACCGCCGTCGACTTCCACCACCAGCGCCAGGAGGCGAAGGAATCCAAAATGAAGGAGGGCGCGGCGGGGCGAAGAAGAAGGACGACACCACTGCCAAAGCGCGCGTCGCTTCCCTTGAGTCAGCTGATTCCTCCACGGCAGAAGCCGCGAAATGCGACGGCGGCGCGTGTGCAAAATGGACGGTGCTCCCCCGTTGTGTGCGGGCGCCCCGAGGCCCATGCGTGCTCGCTGCGCGCGCAGGGGGCCCTAAAGCGCGTGCTCGCCCGGCGTGCGCTGCACGTGGTCTACGGCTTGCCGGGCCGCGCGCGTGCGAGGGGCCCGAAGGTAGTGGCGCGGCCCTGGGCACCTTCTGCAAGTTACTCAGTGGAACCAGTGCCAGATCAAGAGACCGGCCACGGGAACGACCGAAGCCACCGCTGATATGAGCGTGCTGACGCGTAGCCGTCGGTGATAGCGAAGGGCCATCGGGTCTTGGCACACCCAATCTGGGGTCAGGAATACCCAGAGAATGTCGCAGCGGTATGACGCCAGGCTGCTTTGTAGCGAGTAGTCCCAGCTCAATCCCCCGCGGAAGTACGCGGGACGTGGTCTTCCGTCTTGCCGCCACGCCTGCTCGAACTGCGTACGCTGGATTACGACGAGCCGATCGAACGCGTGGATGGAGAGCAGTGAACAGCAGAGAATCGTAGCCGCCGTGAGACAGATGCTGGGCAAGACCAGGTGCTGCTGCATGATTGGTTCCTTGAGCTACCAGGTGATCCCGGTGTTGGCGACGTTCCAAGAGTAGGTGTAGCCACCGCCGGCGCTAGGCGTTCCGATCCCTCCCAGCGTGGCCGTCCGGGTGCCATAGCTAGCCGTCGGGGCGTAGGCGAAGCCCACGCCGGGGCCGCGTGCTGCCATCGCTCCCAGGCCATGCCCGCTGAGGAAGTCATTGAGCTGTCCGGGAACGGGCTGCGCCACTGATTGAGCCAGCCGAGGCTCACCGAGCCGCCTACGACGCGCTCCGACTTGCCAGCTTGCGGGCCAACACCGATGTAAAAGTTGCCCTCGCGGTCCAAGATCGGCGCGATCTGAAATCCGACATATGTTTGGGTCCAGGGATTCGGGATAGCAACGCTCAGGTTGCCGGCCACGAAGTCCGGCAGTCTAGCGGCAGGCTTCGCGTCGGGGTGGCTGTTGACTGGTTCCTCATCGCGGCCGCACATCCAGGTGAGCCACGCGGGACAGGGCATGCGCCAATCGCGGAAAGGCTGAGGAATCAGCCCGGACGGATCCGGATTGTTGGTTGGGTCGTTGCCAACGTAGACGTAGAGATTCCCCTGCCGCCCCTCAAAGCCGATCGGATCTTTGGGGAAACATCTGCCAATCTCGGGCTCGTAGTCACGCGCACCAAACCGCACGAGATGCGACACGAGGGGTACTCGAACCAAAAAGATGGCCATGACTTGAGGGCCGACTCGGGCCGGGGCGCTTGGCACGAGCCGGGAGCCCTGCAGCCCTCGGCTGAGGGCCCGACCTTATTGATCCTTATTGATCGAACTGCGGCTGCTTTTCGATGTCGAATGGGATCTCGGCTTCCGTCCACTCGTTGGCCGGCCCCCAAGCCCCACCGATTTCCAGCTTGTACGTGCCTTCCCCCGGAGCGTCGACGGTGAAAGCAACGCTGAGGTCATCGATGGTAGCCCCCGCGCGCGTCAGCTCGATTGGCCCCGCGTCCGCCGCGACTGCCGTTCCATCGGGCAGCACCAGCGTGAAGTGATCGTTGAAGACGTTTTCACTGGAGGTCGCGCTGAGGCTGAAAAACAGGACCATGTTCAGATGGTTCGTAGCCAATGTGCGGTGGCGCGCGGGCTCATCCGCGCGAAGGTAGCCGCCCGCCATTTTGAACGTTAGTGGGCCGGCCTTAGCCGAATCGGTTAGGACGATGTCCAACGGCTCGAGCGAGCGCAGAGTATCTCGCGAGCCGGCGCCGAGCGGAACTGTCGCGCTGTGCTCACCAGCGCTGCCCACCAAGAGCGTGGCCTGAGTGGCGTCAAACGTATCGTCGATACTAAACCGGAGGAACCCTTTGCCCGTTCGCTGTCCCGGGACGCTCGGAATGTCGTCTTGTCGATCCACGAGGCGGTAGTCCTTCCCGGCCGCGGTCAATAGCAAGCGCGTGTCGAGCGAAGCGGTGCCGCCACCGCGGTTGTAGAAGCTGGCAGCAATCACGAACTCGCCGGAGCAACCGCGGGGTGCGGGCGTATACGTGGCATCTGGCAGCGTAACTTCGAAACCTGAGTGCCAGAAAGTCTGACCAACCTCGATCACCTGGCTAGTTGGGACGCTGCACTTCGCTTCGGGATCAGGCTCGTCGGAAATCAGTGTCTCGCCGCTTCCTTCGCCTCCCGCCCCCGCGGCCCCCGACACAGTGCCATGCCCGTCACCGCACCCAGCCAACAGGACCAACGGGAACGAGCTCACCAACCAAGTCTTTAAGATTCTGCGCACAATCATGACCATCTCCAGCTCTCGTGGGGCCCTAGATCGGGCCCGACAAGAACCTCATCGGTCAGGTGCAGTCGCCTGATGCGCCAAATCGCACGTTGCCTTCTTCGAAAAGGGCGGCCTTCGGTCACCGCCAGGGGAGCGTTGCGTCAGGAATCTCCGCGACGACAGCCAGTGCGCAACAGGCGTCTGGCAGACGGCTCTAGCTGTTGAAAGCCGCCCTCCGGCCGTAGATTTCGCGACTTCTCGACCGAACTGACCTCACAGTCCGCCGCATCGCCAACAGCGACAATTCGGCCCTGACGACGCCCACCTGCTGGACGTCACGAACCTGCGCAAAATCCGGCTGATCTTCGAGGACTTTCCCAAGAACACCTGCTTGGTGCTCGTAGCGCAACCCGAGCTGCTCCAAAGCCTCGCCCTCATCGTCAACGAGGACGTGAGTAGCGCCGTACGCCCAGTGCCACCCAAGCTCGCCCACCGGTGCTCCAGACGACCTGTCCCGCTTGGGCCCCTACTGATGGCTCCTCGCGGACTCGAGGCTGGCTTGCGCCACGGCTGCTCGCGCGCCGCGAATGAGTACCATCGTCACCACTGCACCGATCACGCCGCCGTAAAGCGCGGTACGCGGATCGACAATGATCGTCCCCAAGAGCAACACACCCCAGGTGACAACGGAAGTCACTAGAGCACCACGAGGCCGGGAGCGGGACCACGCCCAGAGGCCAAGCATGACGGCTGCGACGAGGGCTTGCAGCATCAGGGCCACGAGCGCTCCGACGCCGTCGCGCACGTCGAAATAGAGAAAGACGCCCCCCGCGAGCTGGAGGACCGCGATCAGCACCAGCGCCTGGCGCGCCTCGCGAATGTGCTTGGTGCGCAGTAGGTCATGCCGGTCGGCGTCGACAGTTATCTGGCGCATCTCGCTCCTCGTGCAAAGCGCTTGCGTTTACCGCGCGGCCCGGCCTGCGATCGCGGCGATCTCGTTTCGAGCGTCCGGAGGGAAGGCAACAATGATGGCGTGGTCTTTCTCACCGTGCCAGCTTTCGACAGCTCGCGTGAGGACATCCAGGTACGTGCGCAGACTCTCAGCGGGCAGGCGGGGCACGCCATCGTGGCTAATCACGATTACCCTCTCCTTGAGCCAGCTGAGATCCCGAAGGCAGTCGTCGAGCGCGTCCCAATTCGCCCCGAAATAGTCAGGCACGTCGAGCGCGCGCGCGACAAGCTCGATGAGATCGGTCTTGGTTGCCACCGAGCTCGGTACGGCTACAACTCTGGTCGGAGTGTCAACGCACGACAGCGGCTGGGAAAATTCGAAGGTGTTCTCGTGGTACAGGGGCGTCTCTCAGTTTATCGGGATAAAGAGGCCGTAGTGGTTGGGGGTGTAGAACAGCTCACCGCCCTGGCCCATGATGATGCGCTGCGGGCCGGGACCCACGACGCCTGGCGTCGGATGCACGAACTCGCGGTAGTAGCCTGCCTGCTGCTGGGGCAGTAGCCCTTCGCGGTTCATAAAGACGCTGCCATCATTGCGATGCGGAAAGGTGCCCCCGACTTCGATTCGTTGCAAGGTCGGTTCCAGGTTAGCCGTACCCCGCATCGTCCGACCAGCAGCTCGCACCTCGACTCCTGCGACCATTCGGGTCGCGCCGCTCGTGACCGTTGCCTCAACCTCTCTGGCTATAGCCACCTCAGCCGCCACCGCTCCCTTGACGATCGCCATCTCAGTGCGCGTGACGACGCCCATCGGCCCGCCGGCGAACTCCATGCCAGGCATGCTCAGGACACCCATCACGAACGTGGTCACGCTCGCTGAGCCGTCGAGAACGGCGAGGGCGTAGTTGCCTTGATTCCACTCACGCCCCGACGTTTCAGCCAGCCATGAGCTCGCCGCGTGCATCGTGCGCATGTCTTCGCCGTACCGACTCGAGATCCTCGTGCCGGTCGGGTCCGTGTTGTTGATCGGGTCGTTCTCGCAGTAGGCGTAGAAGTTGATCCCGCCATCGAATCCTATCGGGTCCTTGTTCACCCAGCGACCGACGGTGGGGTCGTAGTCCCGGGCACCGAAGTGCACCAAACCGGTGTCAGGATCGTAAAGTCCGCCTGCGAAGCCGAACGGCTGAAATCCCGGCATCGTATCGCGAGTGACGTTGCCGAACTCGTCGTACTCGAGGAGCTGCGCGATAGCGCCCGTGGTCGCGTTTACGACCAAGCGAACGGAACCGAGGTTGTCCTTGATCAAACGGAAAGGCACGCCCGCGCGCAGGAGGAACGTCGGGGCGCCTTCTCCGGCGTAAACGAAGTGTGAGAACACGCCTTCCGTGGTGACCTCAGATTCGGGACGTAACGCATCGCGATAGAGCCAAGCTCGCGCGAATTTGCCGCCGATCTGCTTGCCTACGCGCCGACCGAAGCCGTCAACGGTGTAGGTGATCGCCTTGGTTGCCTTCGCGGTCGATGCCGTCGCCGTGAGCAGGTTGCCGAGCCCGTCATATTCGAGCTCGAGAGCGGTATCTCCATCGGTGCGACGGAGGAGGTCGCCGTGCGCTGTCTGCTCAAACTGGACCGAGCCCGAACTCAGGATGCGATCCTGCGCGTCGTAGCTAGCGGAGAGTGCTTCGGCGTCGTTCAGCGCTACCGATTTACGGTTGCCGTTGGCGTCATAGACGTAGGTGGTCTTGTCACCGTTGCGGTCGACCTCCGAGAGGCGCCCCGCCTCGTCGTAGACGTAGTCAATTTGGCGGGTGGTGTTACCCACGGTCTCGGTTACGTTCGTGATGCGCCCGAGCTCGTCGCGAGTAAGTGCCTGAGAAAAGGCATCCTTTCCTAGAAAGTTCGCGGCAAGTTGCTGCAGCTCGCCGAAGCCGCTGTAGCCATAGCTCGTCGTGACTGCGCCTAGGGTGGTGCCGTCAACGAAACCAGTGTCGGGGTCGCGGCTGATGTCGAGGGAGTGCCCGTTGCCGCTGGCGCGCGTCACGGCGCCGTCGAGGTCGTATCCGAACAAAACGCTGCTGGCGTCATTGACGGTGAGCGTCTTGAGCTGGAGGAAGTCGTCGTAGTCGGCGGTTAGTTTGCCTTCGACGCCGCCCGACCACTCGACGCTGGTGGGCAGCGGGCCATCGAAGCCGAGGTCGACGGTTACGCCGTCAGAACGGCTGATGCGTTGGAGCCGCCCGAACGCGTCATACCCGTTGGTGAGGCTGATGCCCGAGGTCTTGACCGTGTCGAGCTGGCCGGTGACGGTGCTGTACTTGAAATTGATGTTGTTGCCGTCGGAGCGCTGGATCTCAGTCAGCTGCTGGTGCTCGTCGTACTGGTAGTGGGTCTCACCGATGGCGAAGCCGGTCTTGGTCTTGCCGGCGACCTCCGGCGGAAGCGTCTCGACCAATTGCGCCGTCGCTCCCTGGTAAAGGAAACTGTGGCTGTCGCCGCTGGGCAGCTTGAGCGACAGGAGCCGATCGTCATCGTCGAGTTCTTGTTGAACCCGGCCCTTGTCAGGCGCCGTGATGCCCAAGAGGCGGCCGACAATGTCACGCTCGAACGATGAGGTCTCGTTGCGAGCATTCGTGCGCGAATCGAGGAAGCCGTTGTCGCTGTACGCGAAGGTCTGGATCCGCGTTTCAGTCCCCGCCGTGGTGGTGACGGCGGTGACGCGACCTTGCGCGTCATAGTCGCGGTGCACCGTGCCGAGGCCGGGAGCTGTGCTGTCGACGATGCGGCCCTTGGCGTCGAGTACGAGGGTGCCTTGGCGACCCATGGGCGAGGTGCTGGTAAGCGTGCGGGTTTTTCGCAGGTACTGCGTGTCAGATACACGGTCGCCGACTTCGGCGACCGTGTGCCATTCGGTCGCGCTGAGCAGATTCTTGGCGTCGTCGAGCACCTTGAGCTCAGTCAGGTTCGCCTCCAGACTCCGACCACTTGGCGTGACGAGCCTGGTCGTCGTTGGCAGTAACGTTTGGGCGCCAAACGCCGGGTCGGCGATGAAGTCGGTGGTGGTCTTGGACCCGTCGGGGCCGCGCAGAATTTGCCGTGTGACCAGGTCGCTCCACTGCACCGCAGCCTTCGTGGGTGGCGTGATGGTGCGCTCGATGAGACCACCGGCAGCCCCAGCCACTTGGTAGCTCGTGAGGTAGCCCTCGGCGGTCGTGGCTTCGACCGTGGACGCGCCGCCGACCTGTTTGGAAGCGTACTGCTCGAAGTAGCCGGTCGGGTCCGTGATCTGCTTCAGCCGACCCTTGTCGTCGTACTCGAACTTGGTCTCAGTTCCGTTGGGTGAGGTGAGCAGCGTGAGCAGGTCCAGCTGCTTGTATTTTAGGTCAATCCTGCGCTGGAGCGGATCGGTGATGCCTTCGACTTGGTTTGTGTCGTTGGTCTCGAAGGCCGTGCGTTGACCGAACGGGCCAACGATGGCCTCAAGGTCGCCGTCTTTTCCGCGTTCGAACGTGGTCGAGAGGCCGTACTTGTCGACGACGCTGTCGA
>JAYUYU010000814.1:0-20679 GCA_043752365.1 Myxococcales bacterium
GGAACGACGCTAGCGAAACGCGGGCGTTTGCTGAAGGCAGGCGTCGGAGACCCTAGAGTTGGCCCAGAAACGCAGCAAAAAAGGCGCCGGAGGAGAGCCCCCGGCGGGACGAAGCAAGGGTACCAAGCGCGGCGGAGGCACGGACGGCGGCGGCGGCGACGTCCTGAACGAAGAGCCCGCGGCCCTCCACGAGATCGCCCAGACCCGCTACCTGAACTACGCGCTCTCGGTCATCACCAGCCGCGCCCTGCCCGACGTGCGGGACGGGTTGAAGCCCGTTCAGCGCCGGATTTTGTACACGATGTGGCAGCAGGGCCTGCGCGCCGACGCCAAGCATCGCAAATGCGCGAAGGTCGTCGGTGACGTGATGGGTAACTACCACCCACACGGCGATGCTTCGATTTACGATGCGCTGGTGCGCATGGCGCAGCCCTTCAGCTTGCGCGCGCTGATGGTGGATGGCTCGGGTAACTTCGGCTCGCTGGACGGCGACCCGGCGGCCGCTTTCCGCTACACCGAGTGCCGGCTGGCCCCGCTAGCCCACGAGCTACTCCAGGAAATCGAGCAGGACACCGTTCATTTCCGACCGAACTACGACGGCACCAAGTTCGAGCCGGTGGTGTTGCCCGCCGCCTTCCCGAACCTGCTGGTCAACGGCGCGACCGGCATCGCGGTCGGCATGGCCACCAACATTCCGCCCCACAACCCGGAAGAGGTCGTGAACGCGGCTATCCGCCAGCTCGATGCCTTGGTCGAAGGCAAACAACTGAGTGCCAGAGAGCTGGCTCGCACCATCAAGGGCCCAGACTTTCCTACCGGCGGGCAGCTAGTTTCGTCGGCTGAAGAGATCAAGCACGTCTACGAGACAGGCCAAGGCGGCCTCAAGCTGCGCGGCACCTGGAAGCTCGCGGCGCCCACGAAAACTGGGCAAATCGTGCACATTACGAGCATTCCGTACACGGTCAACAAGGCCGACTTGGTGACCCGCATTGCCGACGTCGCGTTAGCACGAAAAATGCCGCTGCTCGTCGACGTGAAGGACGTCTCGACCGACGAGGTGTGCATCGAGCTCGAGCTGAAGAAGGAAGCAGACCCGTCGAAGGTGCTGGCCTACTTGTTCAAGCACACCCCGTTGCAGATCAACTTCGCGGTCAACATGACCTGCCTGGTGCCGACCGAAAACCCCGAGGTGGGTCGACCGGAACGCATCGATTTGGCGCAAATGCTTTGGCACTTTCTGCACTTCCGGTTGGAAGTCGTGACGCGCCGCTTGAGCCACGAGCTCAAGGCGCTAGCCAAGCGTATCCACATCCTCGAAGGCTTCGAGAAGGTCTTCGACGCGCTCGATCAAATCATCAAAATCATCCGCGCGTCCGAGGGCAAGGCCGACGCCGCGCAGAAGATCATGGTGAAGTTCAAGCTCGACGACGAGCAGACCGACGCCATTTTGGAGCTGAAGCTGTACCGGCTGGCGCGCCTCGAAATTTTGGTCATTCAGAAAGAGCTCAAGGACAAGCGCAAGCGCAGCCGCGAGATCAAGCTCCTGCTCGACGAGGAAGAATCCAAGGGCCGTTGGGGCATCGTGCGCCAAGAGCTGACCGACCTGCTTCCCCGCTTCGGCAAGGAAGGCAAGCGCCGCACCCAGATTCAGGAGGTGGGTAGCGAGCAGGAATTCAGCGAGGAAGAGCTGATCGTCGCCGAAGACGCCTACGTGCTGGTCACCAGCGACGGCTGGATCAAGCGCCAAAAAGAGGTCAAAGACATCACGACCACGCGCCTGCGCGAAGGTGACGCCGTGCTCGCCTGCGACGTCGGCTCGACCCGCGCCAGCATGGTGTTCTTCTCGAACTTCGGCACGGCTTACACCAGCCGCATCATCGACGTGCCAGCGACCAGCGGCTACGGCGAGCCGATACAGAAGCTGTTCAAGCTGAAAGACGGCGAGCGCATCATCGCCGCCTTGTCGCTCGATCCCCGCGTGATTGGGGACATCGCCGAGCGCGAGGGCAAACGCCCCAAGACCTTCGGCGTCGCGGCAACCAGCGACGGCTATTCATTGTCGTTCGGCCTCTTGCCCTTCGCGGAGCCCAGCACGCGTGCCGGGCGCCGCTTCGCCAAGCCCGCAGAAGGCGTGGAAGTCGTGGGCACCGGCAAGGCCACCGGCAACGAGCCGACAATTTGCGCCACCAAGCAGGGGCGCGTACTGCTCTCGCCCGTGAACGAGATCAACTACCTGAACGGCCCGGGCAAGGGCGTGGTGCTGATCAAGCTCGACGAAAAGGACGACGCGGTGGTCGGTTTCATCGTCGCCAAGGACAAGAAGCAACCACTGGTGCTCGAAAGCTCGGGCGGCGGCGAACGCCAGATCAGCGCTTCGGACTACAAACCGACCGGTCGCGGCGGCAAGGGACACGAGGTGCTGAAACGCGGCACATTCGTGCGCGCTGTCCCCCAAGCCCCGGAAGCCCCCGCGCCGCTCGAGGCGTAGTCGAGAACGCATGGCAAGCAGCAAATACACGGGTGACGACATCCAGGTGCTCGAGGGTCTCGACCCCGTGCGCAAACGCCCGGGCATGTACATTGGCGGCGTGGGCAGCGCCGGCCTGCACCATTTGGTTTGGGAAATCTTCGACAACTCGGTGGACGAGGCCATGAATGGCCACGCCAGCGAGATCTCCGTCACGCTGCACAAGGACGGGCAAAGTATCACGGTCACCGACAACGGCCGCGGCGTGCCAGTCGACATGAACGCCAAGCTCAAGAAGCCGGCGCTCGAGATCGTCTACACGGTCCTGCACGCTGGCGGCAAATTCGAGCAAGGCAACTACAAGACGTCGGGCGGTCTGCACGGCGTCGGTGCCTCGGTCGTGAATGCCTTGTCGTCGAAGCTCGTGGCGACGGTCAAGCGCGACGGCTTCGAGTGGCAGATGGAATTCAAGGTCGGTAAACCCACCGGCAAGTTGCAGAAGCTGGGCGCAACGCGCGGCACCGGCACCACCGTGTTCTTCAAGCCCGACCCCACGATCTTCCCGCGCATAGATTTCTCGGCCGACACCATCCGCGAACGCTTGGAAATCGCCAGTTTTCTACACCGCGGCCTGAAAGTTCGCTTCAACGACGAGCACGGCGGACAGAAGTTCGACTTCACGCATGCCGAGGGCATCGTCGACTACGTGCGCCAGCTCACCGCCAAGGGGCAGAAGAAGGCCGTCCACGAGCCACCGTTCGTGATCAGCAAAGATGGCGAGACGCGCGTCGAAGCCGCGTTCCTTTGGACCGAAGCCACCGACGAGTCGCTGCGCAGCTTCGTCAACGGCATCCCGACGGGCTCGGGCGGTACACATGAAAACGGTCTGCGCGCGGGCGTTGCCAAAGCGGTGCGCAACTACATCGACACGCACAACCTGGCTCCACGCGGCGTGAACCTAGCGGCCGAAGACATTCGAGAGGGCATGCTGGGCGTGCTCAGCATCTTCATCGCCGAGCCGCAGTTCCAGGGTCAAACCAAAGATCGCCTGAACAACCCCGAGCTGCAGTCGGTCATCGACGGCGCGGTGCGGCCGGTGCTGGAGCAGTGGCTCAACTCGAATCGCAGCGTCGCCGAGCAGATCGTCGCCCGCATCATCCTGTCGGCGCGCGCCCGCGAGGCCTCACGCGCCGCTTCGGCGTCCGTGTCGCGCAAGAGCGCCACCAGCGGCCGCCTCACCTTGCCGGGCAAGCTCGCCGACTGCCTGTCGAACAACCGCGAAAACACCGAGTTGTTCATCGTGGAGGGCGAGTCCGCTGGCGGCTCGGCCAAGCAAGGCCGCGATCGCAACACTCAGGCCATTTTGCCGCTGCGCGGCAAGGTCCTGAACACCGAGGGCCTGGCGCTGTCCAAGGTCCTCGAAAATAAGGAGATCGCCGACCTGGTGACCGCGCTCGGCGGCGGCATCGGTCCGAACTTCGACCTGGGCCGAGTGCGCTACCAGCGCGTCGTGCTGTTGGCCGATGCCGACTCCGACGGTCACCACATCACGACCTTGCTGCTCACCTTCTTGTACCGGCACATGCCCGAGCTGATGAAGGAGGGTCGAGTGTACGTGGCCGTGCCACCGCTCTACCGCATCGACATTGGCAAAGAGACGTACTGGGCCGGCGATGACGCCGATCGAGATCGCCTGCTGCGCGAAAAGCAGAAGGGCAACGCCAAGCCCGAGATCACGCGCTTCAAAGGCCTCGGCGAAATGATGCCCAAGGTGTTGTGGGACACCACGCTCAACCCCAAGACGCGCCGCATGCTGAAGGTCCGCATCGCCGACGCGCTCGAGACCGACCGTATCTTCGGTGAGCTGATGGGCAAGGACGCCTCGGCGCGCTTCCATTTCATCATGGACCGCGCAGACGAGGCCGCTGACCTCGACGTGTGATCTCGCGCTTCGGTCGCGCATCCAGGCCAACGGGCCGCAACGTAGCCTCGCGAATGGCGCCGGACGGCTCCAGCTGCAGTCCCGGCAGGCGCGAGCAACCCTCGAATTTCCCAAGATTTTTGCCGATTTTTCCCCATCCACTGACCTAGCTTGAGGGCCGCGCTGGTCTGGGCTAACGCGAGGCCCCGGTTTGCTGCTTTCCCCCCGAGAAACCTCGATCTCAGTGCAGAAGCTTTTCGTTCTCTTCGCCGTTTTGTTCGCGCTGCTTCTGCCCACGGCAGCCCGAGCCCAGGCGGCGCCCGACGATCCTGGCGCCATGGGCGCTGGTGCTCCAGACGCCGCGCCGCTGCCCCAGAGTGAGGGGGAGCTGGCGCGTGGCCTACCCATCTTACGCATCGTGGTGGCGGGCAATCGCCGCATCACGCCCGAAGACGTCGTGACCTACTTGCGCGAGCGCCAAGGTCAGGAGTTTTCCCCGGAGGTCCTCACGCAGGACGTTCGTGAACTGTACGGCTCCGGCTTCTTCGACGACATCGAGGTCGACCTGGAACGCCTGCAGGACGGCGTGGTGCTGCGCTTCGTCGTTCGCGAACGCCCTAGCGTCAGCACCGTCAGCTTCGAGGGCAACAGCGAGATCGAGAAAGACGATCTCACTGAAGGCGTCGAGCTCAAGGCGAACACGATCTTGAGCCCCCCGGCCATCCGCCGCAGCATCCAAAAAATTCGCGATATGTACGCCGAGAAGGGCTTCTTCTTGGCCGAGGTCGAGAGCGAGACCGTTCCTCGGAAAAACAACGAAGTCGAGGTCAAGTTCAAGATCCGCGAGCAGGGGCAAGTCAGCGTCAAGCGCGTGACCTTCATCGGCAACGAGAGCATCTCGACCGAGGAGCTCCGTTCGCTGATGTTCATCGGCAATCCGGGCATCTTGGCGTTCGGCTCCGGTGGTCCCTTCCGCCAGGACGCCTTCGAGCGCGACATCGCCGTGGTCAGCGCGATGTATTACGACCGCGGCTTCTTGGCGGTGGCCGTCAGCACGCCGCGCATCATGCTCACGCCCGATCGCACGGGCATCGAAATCGCGATCACCATCGAGGAAGGGCCGCGCTACAGAATTCGCCAGCTGCGAGTCTACGAGCGCGGTGAGGGCGGCAAAGAGGTCGACCCCATCGGCGGCCGCCGCAACCTACGCATGATGGTCCGCGCCAAGAGCGGCGACTATTTCAACCGCGCGGCCCTGCTGGAAGACCTGCAGGCCATCCGCACGCTCTACCGCGACCACGGCTACGCCAACGTCGACGCCAACCCGCAGACGCAGCTCGACCCCGCCACCAACGAGGTGGACGTGATCGTGCCCGTCGAGCGCGGACCGCTCGTCTACTTCGAGCGCATTGAAATGCGCGGCAATGCCAAGACCCGCGACAAGGTCATCCGCCGCGAGCTCGAAGTCTTCGAGGGCGGGTTGTTCCACGAGACCAAGCTCGAGAAGAGCAAGCGTCGCGTGACCGCGCTCGGTTACTTCGAGCGCGTGGACGTGTCGATGGAGCAAGGCTCGGCTCCCGACAAGATGAACGTGTACATCGAGGTCGCGGAGCGACCGACTGGCACGTTTCAAGTCGGCGCCGGCTTCTCGAGCGTAGAAAACTTCATCGCCACGGCGCAAGTTCAGCAGGCCAACCTGTTCGGCAACGGCCAAAGCCTGTCGCTACAGGGCCAGTTTTCGAGCCTGCGTCAGCTGGTCAACATCCACTTTTTCGAGCCGTATTTCCTCGACAGCCGCTTCAACGCCAGCATCGATTTGTACGATCAGCAGCGGTACTATCGCGACTTTGCGCAGACCAGCCTGGGCGGTGGTCTGACCTTGGGCTACCCGCTGATCGAGCCGGAGCTGTACGCCTCCATCACGTACACGGGCGAAATGGACAAGGTGTCGACCGATCAGCAGCCGCCGCTGCTCGGCACGTCGTCGAACGTCAGCGTATTTCGACGCCTGCCGCTCGCAAACCTGTTCAACGACGGCTTCACCTCCAGCCTTCGCCCCGGCCTGACCTACGACACGCGCGACAACCGCCTGTTTCCAACGTCGGGTATCTACCTGTCCGCCTCGACGGAGCTTGCTGGGGCATACCTGGGCTCCGAGAACGAGTTCGTCCGCCACAAGTTCACGGGCCGCTTCTACTACCCCTTGTTCTGGGGCGTCGTCGCCAAGCTGAACTCCGAGTTCGGTCACGTCACCAGCCCGTCCAACGAAGGTGTGCCGATTTTCGCGCGCTTCTTCCTGGGCGGCATTTACGACTTGCGCGGGTTCGAGTTCCGCAGCGTCGGCCCGCGCCTGCCGCTCACCGAGTCGACCGATCCGAACAGCAATCCGATCCAGAACGGCGCCAACATTGGCGGCAATCTGCAGTACTTCCAGAACCTCGAACTGGAGTTTCCGATCGTCGAATCGGTTGGTTTGAAGGGCGTGTTGTTCACCGACGCCGGTAACGCCTGGAACTTGGAGCAGAATTACTGCAAAGCCGCGCAGGGCGTGATCAACGAGGAGACCAGCCCGTGTTTCCGTGGGCTTGCCAGCATCGCCCACCTGCGCACCTCCTACGGCTTCGGCGTCCGTTGGTTCTCGCCGCTGGGCCCGCTACGCTTCGAGTGGGGTTACCCCTTCAAGCCGCTCTCGTACGAGCAGGCTTCCCAATTCGAATTCACCATCGGCAACTTCTTCTGATGCCCGAACGCGAAGCGCATGAGACCGAGCCGCCTACGCCCGCCAGCGGGGCCCCCGCCACGCCCCGCGTGAGCGGCGAGCAACCGGCCGGCGCGGCAGGTGTGCCCGACGCGCCGGCGCCCGAGAGCAGCACCCGCGCGTCCCTGGCCGAAGAGCTACCCGTCGTGTCCGAACCGAGCGACACCCTGCTGTCGGCCGGTAGGCCCGCAAGCCCCCTCGAGCTGCTGTTGGAGGATCGGCTAGCCGACGTGGACGAACGTTTGCGTGAAGTCGACCAGCGCCTGCAAGGGGTCGACTCGCGTCTTTTGATTTTGGAACAGAAGAAGTCGATCGCCGTGCCAGCGCCAGAACCAAGGCACAAGCCGTGGCTCTGGATCGCTTTCCTGCTCGCGCTCATCGTCGTTTTCCAACTACTGCGCAGAGTGCGCTAGCCGCACAGGACTTGACTTGATGCAAGACGATCCCAGAGAGCCACAACATCCGTCGGAGCAACCGATCAGCATCCAAGACGAGATGCGCACCTCGTATCTCGACTACGCGATGAGCGTGATCATCGGTCGCGCCATTCCGGACGTGCGCGACGGCTTGAAGCCCGTGCATCGCCGCATTTTGTACGCCATGCGCGACTTGAATTTGTCGCCCGGCGGCTCGTACAGCAAGTGCGCCAAGGTCGTCGGCCAGGTGCTGGGCAACTACCACCCGCACGGTGACGCCAGCGTCTACGACGCGCTCGTGCGCATGGCGCAAAATTTCTCGATGCGCCACATGCTGGTCGACGGCCAGGGTAACTTCGGCTCGGTCGACGGCGACCCGGCTGCCGCCTACCGCTACACCGAGTGTCGCTTGGCGCGCATCTCCAGCGAGCTGTTGGCCGATATCGAGAAACAGACCGTCGATTTCTCGCCCAACTTCGACGAATCGTCGGAGGAGCCGGACGTGTTGCCGGCCCGCTTCCCCAACCTGTTGGTAAACGGCTCTGGCGGCATCGCAGTTGGCATGGCGACCAACATTCCGCCGCACAATTTGGTCGAGGTCATCGACGCCACGGTACTGCTGATCAATCAGCCCGACTGCACCCTGGCGGACTTGATGAAGCACGTGGTGGGTCCCGACTTTCCGACCGCAGCCATGATCTACGGGCGCTCGGGCATCGCTCAGGCTTACTTGACCGGGCGCGGCAGCATCATCATGCGCGCGCGCTCGGAGGTCGAAAAGGTGCAAGGCTCCAATGATCGCGAGCAAATCGTGGTCACCGAGCTGCCGTATCAGGTCAACAAGGCTCGCTTGCACGCCAAAATTGGCGAGCTGATGCGCGACAAGCGCATCGAAGGCATCCGCGAGGCTCGCGACGAGAGCGACCGCGACGGCATGCGGCTGGTGCTCGAGCTGAAGAAGGACGTGTTTCCGACGGTGGTGCTGAATCAGCTCTTCCGCATGACGGATTTACAAGCGTCCTTCGGCATCATCAACCTGTCGATCGTCGACGGTCGCCCGGCCGTGCTCGATTTGAAGGAGACGCTGCGGCTGTTCGTGGAGCACCGCCGTGACGTGGTCAGCCGTCGTACCCGCTTCGAGCTCGCCAAGGCCGAAGGCCAGCGCGACATCGTCGAAGGCCTAGGCATGGCCATCACCGAGGTCGACCTGGTGATCAAGACCATCCGCCAATCACGCGACCCCGAGGTCGCTCTGAAGGCGTTGATGGCGCTGCCGCTCAAGGGCCTCGAAGATTTCGTCAAGCGAGCTGGCCGACCCGAAGCGGAAATAGAGGCCGCCAAGCAGCGCGGTGACTACCGGCTGTCCGAGCGCCAAGCCAAGGCCATCTTGGAAATGCGCCTGGCTCGCCTCACCGGCTTGGAGCAGGAGAAGCTGGCCGGCGAGTACGGCGAGTTGTCCGATGAAATCACGCGCTTGCGCGGGATTTTGGCCGACGAGAAGATCTTGATGTCGCTCATCATCGGCGAGCTCGAAGAGGTCAAGGCCAAGCACGGCGAGAAGCGCCGCACCGAGATCGTCGACAACGAAGCCGAGATTCAAATCGAGGATCTGATCCAGGAAGAAGAGATGGTCGTGACCATCTCGCACTCCGGCTACATCAAGCGCACGCCCGTCTCGACCTACCGAGCGCAGAAGCGCGGCGGCAAAGGCTCGAGCGGCATGGAAGCGCGCGACGACGATTTCGTCACGCAGCTGTTCATCGGCAGCACGCACAGCTACGTCTTTTTCTTCTCCACGAACGGCAAGGTATTCGTGAAGAAGGTGTACGAGGTGCCGCTGGCTGCTCGCAACGCCAAGGGCCGCGCGATCGTCAATTTCCTCGAGCTTCCGCCTGAGGAAAAGGTGGCGACCATCGCGCAGGTCAAGGCTATCGAAGCCGGCTGGTACGTGACGACCGTCACCCGCGCCGGTCAAATCAAGAAGACCGAGATCATCGAGTACGAAAATTATCGAGAAAAGGGCATCATCGGCGTCAAAATCGTCGACGGTGACTCGCTGCTCACGGCCATCGTGACCGACGGCAAGGCCGAATTCCTGATCGCCACCAAAACGGGTCAGTCGATTCGCTTCGACGAGCAGCAGGTGCGCCCGATGGGCCGCGGCGCTGCCGGCGTGAAGGCCATCGACCTCAGCGAAGGCGACGAGGTCGTCGGCTTGATTCGTACCGAGCCCGATCGCCAATTCGTGTTGGCCGTGTGCGAGCGCGGCTACGGCAAGCGCACCGTGCTCGACGAGTTCCGGCAGCAGAACCGCGGCGGAAAGGGCATCATCTTGATCGAGTGCAGCGACCGCAACGGCCCCGTCGTCGGCATCGCCATGGTCAAGCCCAGCGACGAGGTCATGCTGATCACCGATCGCGGGCAGACTATTCGCACGCCGGTCGAAGGCATCCGCGAGACGGGTCGCAACACGCAGGGCGTGAAGCTGATGAGCATTGCCGACGACGAGCGCGTCGTGGCCATCGAATCGATCGGCGAAGGCGCCGCGCAAGGCTTGGACGACGAGGTCCCCGGCGAGGGCGAAGCGCCCGCAGCCGAGGGCCTGAGCGACGAAGTCGACGCCAGCACAGACGACAGCGCCGAGCCGAGCTCGGCCGAGCCCGAAACCGACGGCGATGGCGGCCAAGAAGGCTAAAACCGCCGTCAAGCAGGCGCCGCCCAAGGTTTCCGAGCCGCCCAAGAAAGGCGCTCCCAAGAAGCCCAAGGCGGCGGACCCCGCTTTTGCCAAACGCCTGTATGGGTTGATTCGCGAGCGTCACGCCGACGCTCACTGTGAGCTCGACCATCGCAATCCCTTCGAGCTTATCGTGGCCACGGTGCTCTCGGCCCAAAGCACCGACGTGATGGTCAACAAGATCACGCCCGAGCTGTTCCGGCGTTGGCCCGGTCCCAAAGAGCTGGCCAGCGCCCACCCCTCCGAAGTCGAACAGGCCCTGTCGAAAATCGGCATGTTCCGCCAGAAGACGAAGAACATCGTCGGGCTGTCGAAGCTGCTGCTCGAAAAGCACGGGGGCCAGGTGCCGCGCACGCTGGACGAGCTGGTGAAATTGCCGGGCGTCGGGCGCAAGACCGCCAACGTCGTGCTCGGGGTTGCGTTCGGCATGCCTGAGGGCGTCGTTGTCGACACGCACGTCATGCGTATTAGCCAGCGCCTGGGCCTGACCCAGCACGGCGAGCCCGTCGACATCGAGCAGGACTTGATGAAGCTGTTCGAGCAGAAGTGGTGGGACCCGCTCTCGCACACGCTGATTTTTCACGGCCGCCGCATCTGCACGGCCAAGAAGCCCGCCTGCGCCGGCTGCCCCGTCCAAGAGCTGTGCCCCAGCGCGTTTCACGCCGAGCAGGTCGGGCGAAAGCCGCTTCGCGCACGCGCCTAGCCCAACGTCGCCCACGGCGTGCTTGGGCCGACATTGACTTTCATTTTCATTAAGCTACCGTCCAGCAGCCCCTCGCCATGCGTTTTGCTCTCTTTGCGGTGCCGCTCGCCTTGAGCGCTGCGCTAGTCGCTCTGCCCGCGTCGGCCAGCAATCGGTCGTTAGTGTACACGTACGAGTCGCGCGTATTGTCGCCGGGTGAGTCCGAGTTGGAGCCGTGGACCACCTTTCGGGTCGGCCGCCGCCGCTATTATAGCGCCATCGACGGCCGGCTGCAGTTGGAGCACGGGCTCACGCAGGGCCTGCAGCTGGCCCTGTATTGGAATTTCTCGACCACGACCCAAGACGTGATTCAAGATCAGCTGACGCGAGAGTTGTCTCGCGTCACACAGTCTGAATTTGCCAGCGCCTCGGCCGAGCTGAAGTATCAACTCAGCGATCCGACGGCCGACTTGCTTGGCTCGGCGCTGTACCTCCAGACTACGCTCGGACCGCGAGAGAACGAGCTCGAAGCCAAGCTCATCGTCGATCGCAGCCTGGGCAATTGGTTGTTCGCCGCAAACCTCAGCGCCGAGCTCGCGCTCGAGCCCGTGCGCAACGTCGACGGTTCGGACTTAGAGACAGCGTTCGTGCTCGAGCCGACCTTGGCAGCCGCCTACCAGTTTTCACGCGGCAGCCTTGGTCTCGAGCTACGCGCGCCACTCGGCGTCGCCGGCGACGCCGAAAGCGCCACGCTGTTCGGTGGACCCGTCGCGCGCTTTGCGGACCGCGGCTACTGGCTGGCGTTGGGCGTCCAGCCCCAACTCGCGGCATTCTCCGGGCAAAGCTCGGGTAGCCGGCTCGAGCTGAACGAGCACGAGCGGCTCGAGGTGCGACTTTTGGCGGGGTTTTTGCTCTGAAACGGCTGCGTTTCGCGGTACCGCTGTGGGCGTGCCTGTCGGCGTGTGGCGGCAGCGCCGTGCCAGAGCCAACGGCGGCCGACGCCAGCCGCGGCAGCGCGCACTTTCCCGATCTCACACTGAGCGAGCTCAGCCAGGGTCGCTCGCTTTACGTCAGCCGCTGCGGCAGCTGCCACGCGCTCAAGCGCCCGGCAGAGCTACCGCCCGCGCAGTGGCAAGTCGAAGTCAACGATATGCGCAACAACAACGGCGTGAAGCTGAGCGACGAGGAAGCTCGCGCCATCGTACGCTACCTTACCGTGGCCGCTAACGCAGGCTGAGCGGCTCTACTCAATCCTTACGACTGCCGAACTGGGCGACGACTTCGGCTGGCGCCTGCACCAGCTCGATCAAAACCCCTTGGCCCGACTCCGGCTGGTCCGCGCTCGGCTTGGGGTGAATGAAACAGACGTCGTGGCCGGCGGCACCCGGTCGAATGCCACCCGGCGCGAAGCGTACGCCATGGCCTTTTAGCCAAGTGTACGCGACGGCCAGGTCGTCGACCCACAGCCCAATGTGATTCAACGCCGGTTCGTGAACACGCGGCGCGCGCGTGGCGTCCAGCGGCTGCATCAAATCAATTTCGACGGGCGCCCACGGCGGCCCCACGCGCAAAATGTCTTCGACTACGTTTTCGGCGGCGCTTTGATAGCAGCTCGTTTGCTCGACACCCAGCAAGTCGCACCAAAAATGCCGTAGCGGCGCTCGGTCCAAGCCACCAATCGCGATTTGTTGGACGCCCAAGACACGAAACGGGCGCGCGCCGTCCGACATTCGTTCGCCTACGGCACGCGAACTTGAGCGCCAAGGCTGAGCTCGAGCTCGGTGTGGATGTAGCGCAACACGCCGGTGGTCATGCCAGCGTTGACGTAAATCCCGAAGGCACGCGCGAAGTCGTACTGGGGTCCGACCCCGAGGTGGAACAGGAAGTCGCTCTTGTAGTCTGGCGTGGTCCCATTGTCGAAAGCCCACTGCTTGTTGCCAGCACCGCCTTCGATCTCCATGCCGACCGCAGGCTCGACGAAGATTTTGAACTTGGAGTCGCTCATCGTGTAGATGCGCGCGCCGACGCCGAACGCCATCACGGCCTCGGTGTTGGTGGACGCTTCGCCACCGAGGCCGAAGCGGGCCCACGCGTAAGGCTCCGCAAAGTCGACCACGCCGAAGCTGAGCGCCAGATCGACGGCCATGGGAGCTGCGTTGCCGCAGAACTTTTGCTCGTCCTTGTCCGCGACACCCTTGGGGGTGTGGCAGAACGGCGACTTGTCGTAGCGGAAGATCATGCGGTAGCCGCCGGTGATGGCCGCGCGCAGACCGAACTGCATGCCGTGACCGAATTCTTCGTCGGCGTGCTGCTCGCCGCCCTTCTCTTCGGAGTTGCTGTACTGGTCGCGCGTCGACGCCGACAGCTCGGACGGGGTATTTCTCGGTTCGGACGCAGCGGCGCCCGGCAGCGGTTCACTGCCGTTGCTTGCCTTCGCTTCGCTAGCCTTCACGGGCTTCGCGTCAGCCGGAGCTGCCGCGTCAGCCGGAGCCTTGGCGTCGGCCTCCGTTGGCTCAGCCGCCGCGGCCGCCGCAGAGAGAGCAGTCCCCAACACAAAGCACGACGCAAAAAGTCCCGTCTTCACGGGCGGGACGATAGTCCAACTCCTCAGCGCTTCGCCAGGGGCGCGACGCTGCGAGCTGTCCCGGTGCGGGTCCATTCCCGCTCGACCCCGACTGGCAGCAAACTCAACTCGAAGGACTGGCTTCCCACCTGAGCAGAAATCGTGGCCTGGCCGTCCCAGCTTTGGGGGTCGGGGATGACCAACGAGGCGTGCGCTTTCAGCTTCCGCAGCGGCTCGAGCTCTGCGCGGAGGGCCAAGATGCCGAGGCCGGCCAGCAGCGGTACGAGCGAGGTCGGGATGAATGGAGCGATGACTACGCGGACGTTCTCGGCAAGCTCAGCTGCCCGGCGAGCGACCCAGCGCACGTCGTCCAAAGATTCGAGGACCAGGGCGCTGGGCTGCGTCGGGACACCCCGAACGCTCGAAACGGCCAGGGTGGTTGGCCCGGAGAAGCCGTGAGCGCGCAGCACCTCGGGGGCCGGCAGCTTCACGCCATCCGGCTCTTTGCCCTTACCCTTCGCCTTCCGAACGATCAACACGTCGTCGGTGGGGAGCGTGCGCGGAACGGTGACGCGAACCGGACGCTTGAACGAACGCGGGTCGCCTACCACGCCCGTCGCCACCGCGAACGCGATGGTCTCGGCCGACGCCACCACGGCGCGCTCAAGGTGCGGAGCCGTCGGCTCGGCGTCGAACGCGCGCATCGAAATGCCAATCGGGGGCGGCGGATACAGCTCGCCGGTGAGCAAACGCGAGTCTGGTTCGATCAAGCGGGCGCCGGTGGCGATCAAATCGACCAGCGCGCCCGATTGAGCCAGCACCTCGAGCGCTTGGCGTGAGGGCGGCGCGACCAGCAAATCGAGCTTGGGCGGCACGCGCTTGCTTTTGAGCAGCGCCGCCGCGGCCAGCAAGTCGCGCAGCGAGGCGCCAGAATCGCCGCCCAGGATCACTTGACTTACGGGCTTGCCCGCCAGCTCACGCACGGGCTTGACGATACCGTCCTCGTCCAAAATCAGTGGGTCGACCGCGGATAGATCGACGGTGATGACGTCGTCGCAGGGCGCGCCCGGATCTGGCAGTAGGCTGCGATGCGCCTTCGAACGGCGTTGATCGCGCAAGTACACTTCCGTTTTTTCGTCACTGACGAAGACGGAGGCGGCGGCGCCGAGTTGTGGCGCCAAAGCCGCCAAAATGGCCCGCTCGGACACCGACAAAAGTCGGGCGCTGGGGCCCGCGAACTCGATGACCACGGGCGCGGCGTGCTCCAAATCGATGCGGCGAATCGCGTCGCCCAGGCCGCGGCGGATCAGTTCCAAACCGACGTCACGCACGCAGACGAAGGGGCGAACGCGACCCGAGAGCAAGACTTGCACGCTGCGCGGCGGCCGCAGCAAGGCGGCGCCCGTGATCAGCGCCTCGGCCAACTGAGCCGGAGCTGCCACCAACGTGAGCATGCCGGCGCCGCCGAGCGCCGCGAGCCGCGGCTCGTCGGTCAGGGCTAGCCGGGCCGGGCTGCCAAAACGCTCCAGGTGAACCTGGGCCGGGAAGCCGATGCCGGGTCGTGCCACCAGCATGCCGAGCGCCAAGGCGTCGCGGTAGGCGCGCGCACCAATGCCCGGCCGCGGGTCACTCACCTGAGTGACACAGCGGGTGTCGTAAGCGATGCCCACCTCGGGCACACATTTCTTGCCGCCGAGCAGCGCGATCTCGGAAAGCACGCGATCGGGGTCGCGCGCCAAAATCACCTGGTCGACCTTTACCCTGGGCAGGTCGACGGAAAGCTGAGAATCATCCGCGCGACCAGCGAGGATTTTCTGGGTCATTGTGCGGGGCGGATCCCCCGCTCGCGCGCGCATCGGAGACGGCTACCTTCTCGCTCGTTGGGGGCCGATGACGTGGTCCCTCGGGCGGACGGGCAAGGTAGCCGCTCGGTATCGGCAGGGTCAAGGTCGCTCGTGCCGGCCCCTGCCCTTCCGGCATTCGCTCGGCCACGGGCGGGGCGCAAGCCCCGCCCGGCTCTCGCTCTCCTTCCTGGATGTTTTTGGGGCTTCGCCACCAAAAACAGTTCTCGATTGAGAGCGAGTGGCCGAATGAGCGGGAGGCGCCAGGGGGCCTTCATCGAGGCGTTTTAGGCCAACGGGCCAGTTCAATAACTAAGACCGGCGAGACGCGCGAGCTACGTAACTGGCCGGAACTGACGCGAAAATTCACGCGAATCGGCAAAACCCGCTAGTCTTGGCGGCCATGTTCAAAGAGGCGCTGGAGCGCGCAGTCACGGGAACCGACGGCAGCATTGCCGGGCTGCTCATGGACTTCGAAGGCATCCCGCTCGAAAGCTACGCTAGGGAGGGCGCGTCCCTCGATATCGAGGTGGTGGGTGCCGAAGTGAGCGTCGTCGTGAAGGCGATTCAACGAGCCACCGAGATGCTCGACGCGGGCGCGACCAGTGAGGTCTCCTTTCGCAGCGAAAAGATGGTCACTCTGGTGCGCGTGATCAACGACACCTATTTCGTCGCGATGACGATGTCGCCGGACGGTAACCTGGGCAAGGGCCGCTACTTGCTGCGCGTGATGGCGCCTGGGCTGGCTCAGGAGCTCGAAGCGTGAGCCCTCGCGGCGCGGCGCGGCGCCGCCCGGCCGACGAAAAGAAACTGAAGCTTCTGGTGCTGAGCGGTCCGAACCTGGATCGCCTTGGTACGCGTGAGCCGCATATTTACGGGCACACCACGCTGCCCCAGCTGCACGCTGGCCTGGTCGAGCTCGGCAAAGCGCAGGGCGTGGGTGTCGAGTGCCGACAGAGCAACCACGAAGGCGATTTGGTCGGCTGGATTGGCAGCGCGAACGACGACGGGTTCGCCGGCATTCTGCTCAACGCTGGCGCGTACACTCACACTTCGTACGCGCTGCACGACGCCATCAAGGGGTCGCCGCTGCCTGTCGTCGAGGTACACATCTCGAATCCGGAGGCGCGCGAGGCCTTCCGCCATATTTCGCTGATCGCGGCGGCGTGCATCGCAAAGGTCGCGGGCTTCGGACCCGACTCGTACCGCACGGCGCTGGAGGCCCTGCTACGCCGCTTGGCAGGTTGAGCGGCGTGCCGCAGCGCGGCAAGGCACCGCCCCGCCCCTGCCAGCATTCAAGCCCGCAAGATCGCCGTCACGAAGAGTGGCGGAACCGTTGGCACAAGCGGTGGCCTGAGCTAACGTGGCGCCCCTTCGCCGGCCAGAAGGCCCGCACGAGGCGCACAAGACAACATGCAAATCTCGCTAGAGCAATTGAAGAGCCTGCTCGAGACGCTCGAAAAGGGCGACGTCTCCGAGTTCGAATACGAGGACGAGCAGCTGAAGCTGCGCCTGTCGCTGGGTAAGAAGGCCACCCAGGTCGTCCATGCCGCCCCCATGCTGGCGGCGCCCACTGCGGCCGCCACCGCAGCCGCGAACGCAGCGGCTGCCAAAGCCAGCGACGACGCGGACCCGAGCGTGGTGTTCGTCACGTCGCCTTTCGTCGGCACCTTCTACCGCGCGCCCGGGCCAGACACTTCGAACTTCTGTGACGTCGGCAGCAGCGTGAAGCAGGGCCAGGCGCTCTGCATCATCGAAGCCATGAAGCTGATGAACGAAATCGAGAGCGACGCCGCCGGGACGATCTTGGACATCTTGGTCGAGAACGGCAAGAGCGTCGAGTTCGGGCAGAAGCTCTTCAAGCTGAAGAAGGGCTGATGTTCAAAAAAGTTTTGATCGCAAACCGCGGCGAAATCGCGGTTCGCGTCATCCGCGCGTGTAAAGAGCTCGGCATTCAAACGGTCGCGGTGCACTCCGAGGCCGACGCGGGCGCGCTGCACGTGCGTTTCGCCGACCAAGCGGTGTGCATCGGCCCAGCGCAAGCGTCCAAGAGCTACCTGCACATCCCGGCCATCATCAGCGCCGCCGAGATCACGGCGGCTGACGCAATCCACCCCGGGTACGGCTTTCTGTCCGAAAACGCCGAGTTCGCGCGGGTGGTCGAGAGCTGCGGCATCAGCTTCATCGGTCCGAGCGCCGACGCCATGCGCTTGTGGGGCGACAAGATTCGCGCCCGCGAAGCCGCGGAGCGCTTCGGCCTGCCGCTCTTGCCGGGCAGTAAGGCGCTGCGCGACGTGGAGCACGCCGAGGCTGAAGCCGAGCGCGTCGGCTTCCCGGTCATGCTGAAGGCGCGCGGCGGCGGCGGTGGCCGCGGCATGCGCATCGTGCGTGGCGTCGATCAGGTGCGGCGCGCCTTCGAGTCGGCGACGGCGGAGGCCATGCAGGCCTTCGGCAACCCAGAGATGTACCTGGAGCGTTTCGTGGAGCGCCCGCGACACATCGAGTTCCAGGCGCTGGCCGACAAGCACGGCCAAGTGTGGACACTGGGCGAGCGCGAGTGCTCGCTGCAGCGCAAGAACCAGAAGCTGGTCGAAGAGTCGCCCAGCCCGGCCATGACCGACGAGCTGCGCGCCAAAATGGGCGAGGTGATTCGTCGCGCTATCCTGGAGACCGGCTACACCACGCTGGGCACGCTGGAGTTCTTGATGGACGACGGCCAGCTCTACTTCATGGAGATGAACACCCGCGTGCAGGTGGAGCATCCCGTCACGGAAATGACCACCGGCATCGACTTGGTCGTGCAGCAGATCAAAGCCGCCGCCGGCGAAAAGCTCGAAATCCCGGATACGCGGCCTTGGAAGTTCCGCGGCCACGCCATCGAATGCCGCATCATGGCCGAAGACCCGGCTACGTTCGCGCCCTGGCCGGGCAAAATCACCGAGTATCACCCGCCCGGTGGCGCAGGCGTGCGCGTGGACTCCGGCGTCTTTGGTGGTTTTACGGTGCCGCCCAACTACGACTCCCTGCTGGGCAAGGTGATCGTGCACGCACCGACGCGCGAGCAGGCTTTGAAGCGCATGCAGCGCGCGCTCGACGAGTTCATCATCGGCGGTATCCGCACCAACATTTCGCTTCACAAAGAGCTGTTGGCGCTACCTGAAGTGATGAACGCCACCATGACGACCCGCACCGTCGAAAACTTCATGGCGGCGCGCAGCAAGAAATAGCGCCGCTACGGCGCACCCTCACGAGCGTTCGAAAACGGCCGCGGCAAGCTTGCGGGCGGCGGCCGTGGGCAGAAGCTGCCCCTCCCTGACGGCCCCTGCCAGGCTAGGCAGTAGCGCGGCGGCGCGCGGATCACGCTCGAGGTGCGCCAACAGCTCGCGCGATACGCAGGCGGAAAAGGCCTGTTCGAGCTGCTGTTCGCGGCGACGCCACAGCTCCCCGCTGTCACGCAGCGCTGCAGCGCGCACAAAAAGCCAGCTCAACAACTCCGGCACGCCGCGCTCGGTTTGCGCGCTCAAAGCCGCCACGTGTGGCGCGCCGTCACGGCGCAGCAGGCCGAGCGCACCCGACAGCTCGGCGCTGAACCCGAGCGCCGCAGCCTCCCCGGCTCCGTCGGCCTTGTTGACCAGCACCGCGTCCGCCACCTCGAGCAACCCGCGCTTGAGCCCTTGAATCTCGTCGCCCGCTCCGGCGAGCGCGAGCACGAGCACGGTGTCGCAAACATCACGCACGGCTTGCTCGGCTTGACCGACGCCAACCGTTTCCACCAGCACGAGATCGAAGCCGGCGGCTTCACACAAGAGCACGGCCTCGCGCGTGCCTGGCGCTGTTCCGCCCAGCGTGGCGAGGTTCGAGCTACCGCGCAAAAACACGCGCTCGGAAGCGGCCAGCCGCTGCATGCGCACGGCGTCACCCAGCAGGCTGCCGCCCGTCACCACGCTAGCCGGATCGATCGCCAGCACCGCTACTCGCTGACCCGCCGAGAGGGCTTGGGCGCCCAGCGCGTCCACCAGCGTGCTCTTGCCGGCGCCGGGGGGTCCGGTCAGGGCGACGCGATGCGAGCCCCCGCTGAAGGGCAAAAGCTCAGCCAAAAGTGCTTCGGCTTCCTCGCGATGGTCGGGCCGCCTGCTCTCGACCAAGCTGATGGCTTTTCCGAGCGCGCGGCGATCACCGGCGCGCACGCGCGCTCCAAGCTCAGCCGCCGTCACCTGCGGCTCCGTTCGCCGAGCTTTCCAACAGCGACAACAGCACACCGGCCATGTCGGGCAGGGAGCTGCCCGGTCCGAACACGGCTTTGACGCCGAGCTTCAACAGCTGCTCGCGATCTTGGGCGGGTACGATGCCGCCCAGCACCACCGCGATATCTGCCGCGCCCAGCGCCTCGAGCTCGGCCAAGAGCGCCGGCAACAGCTCGTCGTGCGCGCCGGCCTGCGACGAAATACCGAGCAACTGCACGTCGCCGTCGACCGCGCGTCGGGCCACCTCAACGGGCGTTTGAAACAAGGGGCCCAAATCGACGTCGAAGCCCAAATCGGCCAAGCCGGAGGCGACGATTTTGGCACCGCGGTCGTGGCCGTCCTGACCGAGCTTGGCCACGAGCATGCGCGGCTGGCGTCCGAAGCGTTTGGCCAAGGCTGCGGTGCGCGCGCGCAGGGCTTGCCAGGACTCGTCACTCTCGAACTGCTTTTGGTACACGCCGCGCACAGCATGGCTTACCGCGGCGTGGCGGCCAAACACCGTGACCAGCGCCTCGGACACCTCACCCAACGTGGCCCGAGCGCGCATGGCTGTGACTGCAGGCTCCACGAGGTTGTGGCCGCGGGCCGCGGCCTCGGTCAGCTCGGCCAGGGCGCGCGCGACGGCCGCGGCGTCGCGCTTTTGGGTCAGCTCTGCCAGGCGAGCGCTTTGTAGCTCGCGCACGCGGCGAGAGTCGACGCGGCGCAGGTCGACCTCGGGTTGCTCACCCTGCTGAAAACGGTTCACCCCGACGATCACGTCCTGGCCGCGGTCGACGCGCGCTTGCCGCTCGGCGGCGCACGTCTCGATCAGTCGCTGCGCCAGCCCTGTCTCGATGGCCCGCACCATGCCGCCGGCGGCTTCGATTTGCGCCAAGACCTCGCGCGCCCGCTCGGCCAAATCGTGGGTCAGTTTTTCGATGAAGTACGACCCGCCCAGCGGATCGACCACGCCTGGCACGCCGGTTTCGTGCTGCAAAATCAGCTGGGTGGCGCGAGCGACGCGGGCCGAGGCGTCGCTCGGCAAGGCCTGGGCTTCGTCGAAGGCGTTGGTGT
>JAYUYU010000815.1:0-9079 GCA_043752365.1 Myxococcales bacterium
GTTGCGGTTGCGGTTGCGGTTGCGGTTGCGGTTGCGGTTGCGGTTGCGGTTGCGCACAAGGTGCGGAAACCGCGCGCAGGTGCCTCCCTTTCCCCCGCGCGCTCCCCCGAGTCAGTCGAGCCGGCCGCGGCTACAACGCCTGCTCCAAAATGGACGTTAGCTCCGCCGAGCTGAGCTCGATGGGGTTGCCCTTCATGCTGCTGGCTCGTTCGGCTTTGGCCACTACGCACGGTATATCGGCCGCTGTCATGCCGTAGCTGCCCAGCGGCGGCACCGCGAGCTGTAGCGCCAGCTCTTCGATGAAGTCGACGCCGTCTTCAATGCGCGCCTTTGGATTGCCGGTGAGGACGCGGGCGACCTGCTCGAAGCGCAACAAGAGGTGGCTGTGCGGCGCGCGGGCGCGTAGCGCCGCGACGTTGGCCTGTACGACCAAGGGCAGCAGGCGCGCGCAGACGGCCCCGTGCGGCGCCGTGAACTGCCCGCCAAGCGGAGCCGCGAAACCATGCACGGCGCCCAGCTTGGCGTTGGCCAGCGCGAGCCCACCGAACAGCGAGCACAACGACATCTCCTCGCGCGCCGCGAGCTCGGCGCCGTCGCGGAAGGCACGCCCCAGTGAGCGCGCACCCCGCTTCATACCCTCGAGCGCGATCGCGTCGGTCAGCGGATTGTGTTGGCAACTCACGAATGGCTCGAGGCACTGAGTCAGCGCGTCGAGACCGGTGGCGGCCGTCACGGCCGGCGGCATGCTGAGGGTCAGCTCGGGATCGATCAGCGCCACGGCGGGCAGCATCGAGTCGTGCCGCAAGCTGACCTTGGCTCCGTGCTCGGGCGAGGCCAACACGGCGTTCTTGGTCACCTCGGCGCCCGTGCCGGCGGTCGTGGGCAGCGCGATCAGCGGCAGCGCCGCGATGGCCAGCGCTTGCCCCCGCCCCACGACCTCCAGAAAGTCGTACGGGTCGCCCGGGTTGGCGAGCAAGGCCGCCGCCGCCTTTCCCAAATCGAGCACGCTACCACCGCCACAGGCGACGACGAGCTGAACGCCGCCGCGGCGACCCGCTGCGACCGCCCGCACGGCGTCCTCGACACGGGGCTCGCCCACAACACTGACGGATTGCAGCTCGACTCCGGCTTGGATCAACAGCGCCTCGAGCCAAGCGGCGCGGGCGCCGTCCCGACCAGTCACCCACAAGGCGCGCGTACCCAGCTTGCGCGCGCGCTCGCCCAGCGTCTTTGCACTGCCCGAGCCGAACACGATGCGCCCGGCGCTCGAAAACTCGAAGGCTGCTAGCTCTGAAGCGCCGCTCATGCAGGCAGGGTGCTCCAGCGCGGTTCTTCCGGGCACAAGCTCTGGAATTTCACGCTGCTACGCGGGCTGGCCAGCATGGCAGCCACGCTGTCGCGCCAAGCGGCATAGTGCCGTGTTTCTTTGTGCTGAGCGGGCGCTTCGCCGGTCTTGTACACCTCGACCATCACGAAGCGTGTGCGATCGTCGACTTGCTGCACAACGTCGAAGCGCGCGACGCCGGGCTCCTGCAGGCTTGCGAGCGCGTTGGCTTTGGTAGCGGCGATAAAGGCGTCGACTTGCTCGGGCAAGACGTGAACATGGACGTGCACGACCAACATGGCCGAATCATCGGCCATGCGTCGCAACAGTCAACGCCGTGCCCTTTTGCGCACCATTTTTGCCGTTCGCGCTTGCAGCGAGGGTCGACCCAGGTTGCTGGCTAGTCGTCGTCTGCGAGGGCAGGCGGGGACAAGCGCGCACCGTCGACCTTGCCGTCGAGCAGTTGCTTCTGCTTCAGCTCCAGCAAGCGCTCGGCCTTCGTACGGCCGTGCAGACGCCGGTTGGTCTCGGCGCGCTTCGCTTGCTCGACCTTGGCCTTCTGCTTCCGAAACTTGTTGAGGTTGACCACCTTCGCCATGACTGCCAGAGGCAGAAGTACAGCATGAAAGCTGGGCGGTTCGCGAGCTAGTGACGCCGAATCAGCGGCTGGAGTAGCGTCAACGGCGATGCCTTGGGTAAAGAAAGCGTTGCTAGGAGTCGGCGGTCTGGTGGGCCTGGTTGGGCTTGGTCTGGGCGGCTTCGTGCTCACGAAAGTCTCGGCCTACAACACCAGCTTGGACAAGGTGTACGACGTGCCGCTGCCCCAGGTCGAGCGGACGACGGATCCAGCGATGCTGGCCCGAGGTGAGCACTTGGCCCACACCCTCGCGCCGTGCGCCGACAGCGCCTGTCACGGCAACGACCTCGGCGGTGGCCGGGGCGAGGACCTTGGCCCCATCGGCAGGTTCGTTGGGCCGAACATCACCGCCGGCGGACTGGGCGCCGCTTACTCCGATGCAGAACTGGCGCGCTTGATGATCCACGGCATCAAGAAAGACGGTCGCAGCGTTCGCTTCATGCCCTCACACGAATCCAATTGGCTGCCAGACCAAGACATTGCAGCCACCATTTCGTACCTGCGCACGCTGCCAGCGCAAAGCAAGTCGAGCGAGAGCACCAACCTTGGCGTGCTGGGCAAGGTGCTCGATCAACTCGGCATGATACCAATCGACATCGCGCGACGCATCGACCATGCGAAAATCGAGAAGGCGCCGAGCCCCACGCCCGACGCGACTTACGGCAAGTATTTGGCGCGTTTGTGCAGCGGTTGCCACGGCGAGGGCTTGGGCGGTGGTCCCATCCCGGGCGGGCCGCCCGACTTGCCTGTTCCGCTCAACCTCACCTTCGACAAGACCGGACTCGCAGGCTTTAGCCTCGATGATTTCACACAGGTGATGAAGACCGGCAAACGCAAGCAGGACGGCCGCAAGCTCGACAGAATGATGCCTGTCGAATCCTTCGGGCAGCTCGACGAGCTCGAAATGCAGGCGCTGTTCAGCTACCTTCAATCGGTACCTCCCAAAACGTTCGGCAGCCGCTAACCATGGCAGCGCCTGTCGAGCGACGTCGGCTACTGCTCAGCACCGCGGCGCTGGGCGTCAGCGCCCTGACCGCTGCCTGCAAACGCCGCAGCGAAACTTGTGGCCCGTCACCACTCAGCCCCGAAGAAGCCAAAGTCAGGGAAGCGCTGCATTACGTGGATCGCTCGCCGGACCGGAAAAGGCTTTGCAACGGCTGCCAGCAGTACCTGCCCAACACCGACGCCGACTGCGGCGGTTGCAAGTTGATGAAGGGTCTGATTCACCCGGCCGGCTATTGCGCCGCGTTCTCGGCCAATCCCTAGCGGCCTCACACTGGCCATACATCGGCTCAGCCCCAGCTAAATCTCGATTTGCGAGCCAATTTCCATCACGCGGCTCGGCGGAATGCCGAAGAACGCAGTGGCGGGCTGCGCGTTGCGGGTCAAAAACGCGAATAGCCGCTCGCGCCACAGCGCCATGCCAGGGTTCTTGGTCGGCAACACGGTTTCGCGTCCCAAAAAGAAGGTCGTGTACTCGAGTGAGTAGCCGCTGAATTTTGCGTGCTCCAAGAGCGCGGGCACGTTGGGCGTTTCCATGAAGCCGTAGCGGGCAACCGCGCGCCAAAAGCCGTTGGGCAGCTGCTCGATGCGCACGCGATCAGCCAGCGGAATGCGCGCGATTTTCTCGGTGATGACCGTCAACAGCAAGACGCGGTCATGCACGGCCCGCATGTGCAAGAAGCATTGCAACAGCGCGGTCGGGGTGCCGCTGTCGTTGCCGGTCATGTACACGGCCGTGCCGGGCACGCGCGCCGGTCGTTCGACGATCATCAGCTCGAAGAAGTCTTCGAGCGGCACGGTGCGCTCTTTGACCTTGTCGAACAACAACTGCCGCCCGCGACGCCAAGTCGTGAAGATGCTGAACATCAGCGCGCCGACCACCAGCGGGAACCAACCGCCGTGCGCTACCTTGGTCAAATTGGAACCGAGGAAGACCAGCTCGAGCGCCAAAAGGGGGATCGTCACCAACAGCGCTGGCCCCAGGCGCCAACCCCAAATCGCACGAGCGACTACGTACGCCAGCACCGTCGTAATGGTCATGTCCAGCGTGACCGCCACGCCGTACGCGGCAGCCAAGCCGCTCGAGCTACCAAAGCCCCAGACCGCCAGAATTGCCGAGATCATCAGCAGCCAATTCACGATTGGCACGTAAATTTGGCCGATGTGGTGAGCCGACGTGTGCAAAATTCTCACGCGCGGCAAGAACCCCAGCATGAGCGCTTGCCGGGTCACCGAGAACGCGCCCGAAATCAGCGCTTGCGAAGCGATGATGGTCGCGAACGTGGACATGATGACGAGCGGGTACAGCAGGGCGGGGGGCGCCATGTTGTAAAACGGGTTCACGATCGCTTCCGGCCGGTCGAGCAGCAGCGCGCCTTGCCCAAAGTAGTTCAACAACAGACCGGGTAGCGCGACAGCGAACCAAGCCGCCCGAATCGGCTTCGCGCCGAAATGGCCCATGTCGGCGTAAAGCGCCTCGCCGCCGGTCACGACCAGGAACACCGAGCCCAGCACCAAGAAGCCGAGCGTGCCGTTGCGAATGAAGAACGACACGGCGTGCGAGGGGTTCACTGCCTGCAAAATGCCCGGATGGTCGGCGATGTTGTACAGGCCGAGGGCCGCCAACGTCGCGAACCAAACCACCATGACTGGACCGAACACAGCGCCGACGCTGCCGGTACCGCGCCGCTGCGCCGAAAACAGCACTAGCAAAATGGCACTCGCGATCGGCAAGATCAACGGCTTGAACGCCGGGGTCGCGATGCCCAAGCCTTCGACGGCGCTGAGCACCGAGATAGCGGGGGTGATAATACCGTCGCCGAACAGCAGCGACGCTCCGAACAGGCCGACCGCCAACGCTAGGCGGTGCTTGACGGGCCCCATGCTCTTGGACGACGTCGCCAAGGCCGTCAGCGCCAGGACGCCCCCCTCACCGGCGTTGTCGGCGCGTAGCACATACGCCACATACTTGAGCGAGATGACGATCGTCAGCGCCCAGAAAATCAGCGAGACGATGCCGAATACGTTCTCGGGCGCCGTCGAGACGCCATGCGCGCGGTGCAAGCACTCGCGAACGGCGTACAGCGGGCTCGTGCCAATGTCGCCGAACACGACGCCGAGCGACGCCAGCGCCAAGGTGAAAAGCTGCTTATTTCCTGCGGGCGTGCGCTGATGACCCGGGTCTGACGAGTCGGTTGCTCCAGCGACCGCAGCACTACCTTCGTCCATCTGCCTCGGGTCTATCCCACCCACCCCGCGTCGGAAACCACCATCTCCAGGACGCCACGCGCTAGCCTGCTCGCCCAGCATGTTTGGCTACGCATTGTTCGTGTTTTTAGCAGCGCTCACGGGTGTCACCATCGCCGTCCAGACGGGCATCAACAGCCAGCTGCGCTCATTTCTGGGCAGCCCGCTCCAGGCCGTGTTCGTGTCATTCATGGTCGGCACGGTGCTGGTCGCGCTCGCGCTCGTGGGCCAGCGCCAAGCGCCGCCGCTCGCCAAGTGGGCCGCCATGCCGTGGTGGATGTGGCTGGGCGGCGTGTGCGGCCTGTTCATCGTGTCGACCAACATCCTGGTCGTACCGCGCCTCGGCGCTGCGCTTTTGACTTCGCTCGCCATCGCAGGGCAACTCACGACCGCGCTCGTGCTTGACCACTACGGCGCCTTTGGCTTTCCCGTGCACCAGATCTCGCTGCCGCGCATCGCCGGCGCCGTGCTGTTGTTGGCCGGCGTGCTATTGATTCGTTACAATTGATGCCCCAACCGGCGCGTCCTCGCTGGCTCCGCCAGCTGCGGGCGCGCCAGCTTCCCCCAATGTGTGCTCGCGCGTGCCGATCGCGAGACCCTCGTGCAGTTGGCCGACGTGAGTTCGCCGAGCGGCGCTCACTTTAGCAGCAGCATGAGTTCGGTCGCGGCGGCTTTGGGCTGGCGCGCAGTATCCCAGATGCCCCAGTGGGCCCCGACTTCGCCTTCGCCGGAGGTTGCCTTCCACTCTTCGTCGATGGCCGAGAACATCCACATCGGCAAGTTGCGGGAGCGCATGCCTGCCAGCGCCTCACGATAGAACGTAGCCTGGTTGGCCTCGCTACCGACAGCCGTGGTGCTCTTGTCAGTCGACATGCGGTCGAACTGCGATGGCCAGCCCGTTTCCCCGAGAATGAGCGGCTTGTTGGGATACTCGGCCAGCATGTCGTCGTAGCGGCCCGACACGGCCGTGTAGGCGTTCGCAATGTCCACGCCCGACCACCAGCCGTAGGTGTGCCAAATGACGATATCGACCGCAGCCGCCAAGTTGGGGCGCTTCATCATCCACTGCGGGTACGTGTCCGCGGCGGCGATTTTGTAAGTGGGCGTCGTGCCCTGTATGTCGGCCTTGAACAAGTTGATGAGCGCGAGCAGCTTCTCTTCGGTCATCAAGTTCGTGGTCGAACGCGCCAGCACTTCATTGCCCACGATGGCCGTTTTGATCGACGGATGGTTCTCTTTCACGATCGCGGCGAGGGCGTGCACGTTCGGCTCGTCGCTGGCAAGACCGTCGATCCACGCGCCAATGTGCAAGTCGATGCCGAGTTCATCGCACAGCGCGGGAATGAAGGCGTTCGCGCCGTCAGTGCCGTAAACGCGTACGCCGTCGATGTACGGCTTCATCATCACCAAGTCGGCTTTGACGTCTTCCTTCGAAGGCTGCGAGCCGCCCGGCGCCTGCCCGTCGCGGTACGGCGAGTAGGCGACTACGGACATGGGCTTGGCCGTGTAGGCGGGCGGCCCGCCAGCAACGCTCATGCGGCCACCGCTGCCTGCCGTGGTGCTGACGCCGCCTTGTGTGAGCTGCCCACCCTGCGTGCTGCCGGCGTTGCCGCCGCCAGGCACCGTTGAGGTGCCGGCTGAAGCGCCGCCAGCGTTCGTGCCGGCGCCCGAGCCACTGGCGCTGCCGGTACCAGCGCTGGAAGCCGAGCTACCCGCAGTCGACATGGGTTGGGCAGCCGGCGTGGGCTCGAAACCACAGCCCACGTACAGGCTTGGTGCCAAACACAACGCTGACCAACCAAGCAGCCACCTCATGCCCATTCGACTCAACTTACTCATGGTAACGATGCCCAAAACACTTCTCCGATGGGGCTATGTCCGGACGCGCCAAAAAATGTCTCAAGGAAGGCGCCACCAGCAGTTTTCCGCGACGCGTGTAGTATCTTCCAGCCATGTCGGAGCTTCTGCTCAAGTCGAAGGGTACGTGTCGTTGGGACCTGGTTTCGCTGGGTGAAGTGATGTTGCGTCTCGACCCAGGTGAGGGTCGCGTCGCCACCAGCCGAGGTTTTCAAGCCTGGGAGGGCGGCGGGGAATACAACGTCGCGCGCGGACTCAAGCGCTGCTTCGGCCTGGACACGGCGGTCGTGACCGCCTTCGCGGACAATCCGATCGGGCGCCTGGTGCAAGACCTGATTTACCAGGGCGGCGTCGATCAAAGCTACGTGAAGTGGGTGCCCTACGACGGCATCGGGCGCGCGGTGCGCAACGGCTTGAACTTCGTGGAGCGAGGCTTCGGCGTTCGCGCGGCTTTGAGCTGCTCCGATCGCGGCAATACGGCCGTCTCGCAGCTCAAGCCAGGGGATATCGATTGGGATCGCGTGTTCGGTAAGGACGGAGCGCGCTGGTTCCACACCGGCGGCATCTTCGCAGCGCTGAGCGAGACAACACCGCTCGTCGCCAAGGAAGCCATGCTGGCCGCCAAGAAGAACGGCACGCTCATCTCTTACGACCTGAACTATCGCGAATCGCTGTGGAAGGGCATCGGCGGCAAAGCCAAAGCTCAAAAGGTGAATCAGGAGCTCGCGCAGTACGTCGACGTGATGATCGGCAACGAAGAAGACTTCACGGCCTCCCTCGGCATCGAAATCGAAGGCATCGACGACAACTTTTCGAGCCTCGACCCCGCGCATTTCAGAAGAATGATCGAGACGGCGCGCAAGGAGTATCCGAACTTCAAGGTAGTCGCGACCACGCTGCGCAACGCCAAGACCGCGACCAAGAACGATTGGGGCGCAGTCTGCTCGTTTGGCGACCAATTTTTTCAGTCGCAAAGCCGAATGGACGTGGAAATTTTCGACCGCGTGGGTGGCGGTGACTCGTTCGCGTCCGGCTTGATCTACGGTTTCTTGAATGCCAAGGGCCCGCAATGGGCGGTCGACTGCGGCGCCGCCCACGGCGCGCTCGCGATGACCACGCCCGGCGACACCAGCATGGCCAGCATGGACGAAGTCTTCAAGCTGATGAAGGGCGGCAGCGCGCGCGTGTCGCGCTGACACGAGCACGAGCACGAGCACGAGATTTTTCACAGGGAGATCGGGAGTCGTGCGAGCCCAGAATTTGGGTGGGCGCGCTGCCGCCCGCGGTCTTGAGGGGCTCAGCCTGCTCTCGTGAGGAATTAGTTTTATTTTGGTCCTCCAAAACAAAACTGCGACCCTCGCACGACTCCCGATCTCTCGATCTCCCTGTGAAAAAATCAGGGAGACTGACGGAGCTCCGTGTTTACTGCGCGAGGAAGACCGCGAGACCGACCTTCGTCGCCACGCAAATATCCATTTTGCCGTCAGCGTTGGCGTGGCCGACCGCGAGCTGACGTCCGACGCCCATGCCGCCAGCCGGCGTACCAACGGCTCCGGGCGTGCCCAAGGGATCGACGAGCACCGGTTGAAACGTGATCGGCGCGCCCGACTTGGCGTCCGGAGCAGCGACGTTCTTGAAGACGTACACGTACGGGACACCATCCGGATCGGGATCGCCGAAGCCGTAGGGGTGCGCGAAACGCATCTTACCAGTGACGATGTCGAGGCGGCCGTCGCCGTCCATATCGACGACTTGCAGCGAGTGCGGCTCGCTGAAGCCGGCACCCCACTTCGTCTTGTCGGCGGCCGAAGCGCCACCCATGAACTGGAACTTCGTGAACTTGCCGTCCGCGCTTTGCTTGTACCAAAACAGGCCTTCGCCGTGTGCCCAGTCGGCAGCCACGACGTCGGGAAGACCGTCCATATCCAGGTCGGACGCGTACATGTGCGACGCGCCCTTGTTGCCAGCGTCGTCCTGCAGGCCGTCGTAGAAGTTCTGCTTGACCCAGCCGC
>JAYUYU010000816.1:0-40753 GCA_043752365.1 Myxococcales bacterium
GTCAACTTCGTGGACATCCTCTTGGGCCAGGAAGGTGGGATGAATTGGGCGTTGAACGCGCCCGTCGCAGGCACTTACGGCATCACCTTCGTCTACACCCAGAACGACATGCGCGACATGGACCTGACCGTCAACGGCGTTAAGGTTGCCACCCAGGCTTTCAACAACACGGCCAGTTGGGATGCCGCATTCGCCTCGGACATCAAGGTGGACGTAACGCTCAACGCTGGAAACAACAGCGTCAAGCTCTCGACCAACGGCCAAGGCGGCCCCAACTTCGATAAGATCATCGTCCAGTCGCCAAGCGGCGGAGCTGGCGGCGCCGGCGGTGACAACGGCATCTGAGCGCTGCGCCCCAAGCCAGGCGGGCAACTTGCCCTAGGTCCCGCCTGCCCGCACGCGCGTGCAATAGGAGTTCAACTTCGCACGCCGAACACGGCGGGCGGGACGTTTGCGCAGCCGCGAAGCAGCTTCTGGTAGCCCGCGTAGTAGGCGTCGGGGCGGCGTAGTGGGTGACTGAGCCGGTACAGCTCGCGGAAGAGGTTGAAGTCGAAGCGCTCGGGAACGTGGTTCCAAACGGCGGCGCGCCCGAACGACAGCGCTATCGGCGATAGCTCGCCGGACAACACCGCCAGGAGGTCGGAACCCCAACACTCCATGCCGGCCAAATACGTCTCGCGGGGGCGTTCGGCTCGACTGATGCCGAAGGCGCAGGCGTTCGGGCTGTACTCGAAGATGGCCGCGCGATCTGCGTGGCGCACGACCAACGCAAACGTGCACTGGTAGCCAGCGAGCTCTACGCCCATGAGTGAGTAGAGCCCGCGGAACAGCCGACTTCCGGCCAGCGTGTCCGCCAGCTCCTGTAGCCGGCTTCGCAGTAGTGCGACCTCGCCCGTGGACAGCTCGCGTTGCCCGGTGGCGGGCTCGTAATCGGGGACAGGCTTGCTGGCGTCCTTCTGGCGCGACGGCCAGCTTTCGGGCGGAGCCGTGGACAGGAATGGCGTCCTGTCCAAGACTTCCTCCAGCAGGTTTTTCTGCATGTTGAAGGTCTGACCCGGCCGGGTCGCGACGCTGCGGTGGCCCGGGTTGGCCGTGGCCAGCTGTTGGCAAACGCGCTCGGGATCGACGCTGAAGAAGCGTTGGTTCAGCCAGGTTCTCGAGCCATGAAAGGAGAAGCCGCCGGCGCACAAGAGCAGTGCAGCGGGCGCGCCCCAGCGCCCAGACAAGAGTTCTAGTCCAGCCTGCATTTGACTTGCGAACTGCAGACTGGTGTCGCCGGCGTCGGCGCTGAAGCTCGTCATGTGGCTGCGATCGATGGTGTTGTTAGTCCAGCCGACTAGCCCTGGCTCCGGGCACCATTTGCGCGCGCTGTCGAGCAACTCGCGGGTCATCGTCACATCGACGCTCGAGAAGAAGCTGCCGTCGCCGCCCCTCGCGCGCAGCACGAACGGTAGGGCGTCCCACTCGTCGCCGTCGTCCGTTTTCGTGTGCTCGCCCACGAGCGGATACAGCTCGAGTTGATTGAACTGGACGCTGACGCCGGGCACGAGAGGCTGCACCGCGAAGCCCATCTCGGCCAAGATGCGGTAGCCCGCGGACGACGAGCGGCCTGAGAGGTAGATCGGGATCTTCCGATCCAACAGCGCAAGCGACGGCACGTCGAAGTGATCGTCGTGCTCGTGGGTCAGCACCACCGCGCTTACGGCCGGAAAGGCATCGAAGCGCCAAGCTCGCGGTGGATAGACCCGGTACTCCAAAGCGTGAGCCTGTCCGAACTCCTCGCGCAGCAATGGGTCCACCAGCACGCACGAGTCTTCTGAACGAAACAGCCAGCCCTGGTGCCCCAGGAACGTTGTCGAGAACATGGCTGTGTCGATGCTACTACGGCCGACTCGGCGACCTCGGCTCGCTGAGACTCGCTGAGACTCGCTGAGACTCGCTGTGGCTGGTTGTAGGTTGATGAAGCAGCTTGTGCTCGACAGACGAAGCAGCCACAGACGAAGCAGCCACCGCCGGCACGGCACATTTCCATCGCGATCGGACGCTCGGGCTCACGCCGGGACTTTTTCGAACTCTTCCGTAGTCTTTTCTCACTCGAGCACCTCTTCACGTCACCTGCTTCCAAGCATGTCCACACGGAGTCTAGCCAACGCCCCCGGGAGCCGCCTGCTCCGTGAACGTCGCCGCTTCTTGCGCGGCTTGGGCAGCGCGGCCCTGGCGGCCCCGTTTTTCCTTAGGGAGCTGGTGAGCGCGAACGCGGTACCGGGCGAGGCCCCGCGCCGCGTGATCATTTTTGCAACCGCGATGGGAACGATCAAACCACATTGGATCCACCCGGTAGGTCCACTCGGCACGCTTGGTCCGCTCCTGGCGCCGCTGCAGCCCTACGTGAAGGATCTGAATCTGATTCTGAACGACGGCGGCGGCATCAACGATGGCGGCGGTCACCCCGCTTGGGGCAGGATGCTGACAGGGCTGGCCAAAGAAGATTCGGGACCCGAAGGCCCCGGCAACGGCGCCTCGATTGATCAGTACCTGGGCAAGGTCATTGGGTCGGCCACGCGGTTTCCCTCGCTCGAGTTTGGCGCCGCGCTCGACTATGCCGATGGCGAAGAGTTCTGTCGCCTGGTGTATGCGGACGGCAAGAAGTCGATGACCGCGGAGGGCGACCCCAAAAAAATGTTCGAGCGGTTGTACGGGATGCCGCCGTCTTCGGCGGAGCCGCAGAAGCCGCTCGTCGGCCCGAAGGCGCTGGTCGATCGTCTCAGCTCCGAGCTGACCAGTTTGCAAAGCCGACTTAGCTCGGAAGAGCGTACGAAGCTCGACGTGCACCTCGCCGCGATTCGCGACCTGGAGAAACAAGCAGCTGGCCTGGCGGCTCAGAGTTGCACGCGCCCCACGGCTCCCACCGTGAATTGTGGCTGCACCGGCAGCATGCGCGAGTACTCGCTCGTGCCGGAGCAGGTCAAACAGCAGATGGATCTGATGGTCAACGCGCTGGCTTGTGACATGACGCGCGTCGCCACCTTCCAACTCGGTCAGGAGGGCAACGGTTCGATGCGCTTTCCGTTCCTAGGGCTGAACGGCGAGGACGGCGGCGCCACCATGCACTTCTACTCGCACAACGATCGCGATGATGACTACGTGGACGGCGGGCCGATGTATCAGATCCACCTCTGGTTTGCCGAACAGTTTAGCTACTTGCTCAGTCGGCTCGCATCGGTGATCGACAGCGACGGCAAGCGCCTCCTGGACAACACCTTGGTGCTTTGGTTGACCCCGATGGGTGAAGGCCGCGGACACGACAGCGAGCGTTTGCCGTTGGTCTCGGCCGGTAACGCCGGGGGTATGGTCCGAACGGGGCAGTCGTTCGTGACGAAGGACCGCTTCATCAACGATCTTCATTCCACCATCGCGCATGTGATGGGCGCACCGCTGCAGACCTACGGCGATCCGATGTTGAGTAAGGGACCCATCACGGAGCTTTTGACATGAGGGTGCGAGCAATGTCTGCATGGCTTGGTGCCAGCCTGCTGGGGGCTCTGCAGCTCGGCTGCACCGGCGATATCGTCGGAGAGAGCGGTGCACCTGGGGCGGGTGGCCCGGGCGGGGTGACGCCCAACGCAGCGGACTCGCCGGGCATCACCGTGAATGGCAAGGTTTGCAGTGAAGCGAAGCTCTTGCCAGCGCGGATCTGGCGTCTGACTAGCCAGCAGTACCTCCAAAGCGCGCGCGAGTTGCTTTCCCTCGAGACGTTGCCGGACATCGAGCTTGAGATTGAGCCGGTGGTGAACGGTTTCAAGAACAACGCTAACGCGCTCAGCGTCACCACGCGCGTTGCCGAGCAGCTTCAGAGGGCCGCGGTTAGCCTCTCAGCCAGCGGCGTGCAGCAATTTGCGCGTTACTCGGGCTGCGCGGCGACGGCGTTTGCGGACCAGGCCTGCGTGCAATCTTTCATCACGGCCTTCGGTGCGCGCGCTTTCCGCAGGCCGCTCAAGGCTGACGAAGTGGCGGGCTACCTGGCCGTGTACCAGGCCGGTGTTGCCGACGATGGCGGCGTGAACGGGGTGCGCCTGGTCATCCAGACGCTGCTCCAGTCTCCCCACTTTCTGTATCGCACCGAGCTGGGCGACGAGACGCCGGCGCGCGCGGTCGGGGTAGTTCAACTAAACGGGTTCGAGCTAGCTTCAGCCCTGTCGTTTTCCCTCTGGGGCTCGCCGCCGGACGATGCGCTCTTGGCCTCGGCGGCCAGCGGCAGTCTGCAGAGCTCTACTGAGCTTGTGGCCCAAGCACGCCGATTGCTGGCCGATCCACGCGCGCGGCCGGCCATGGCCAACTTCGCCGCCCAATGGCTCGCCGTCCAAGACCCCAACGTCTTGCTCCGCGATCCGCTCAAATTTCCGGAGTTTGCGGGCGTGAAGGGCGCCATGTTCCAGGAGTTTCAGCTGCTGGCGCAGGAGTCGCTCTTGGGCGCCGGGGCCACCCTCGGGTCCATGTTCTCGAGCGGGCAATCCTTCCTGAGCAAGCCCTTGGCCGACTTCTATGGCGTTTCTGGCAGCGCGCTCGACGCGACCTTCAAGTCCACGTCGCTCGCCAACACGCCGCGCGTCGGCTTGCTCACGTCGGGAGCCCTCATTGCGTCATGGTCGCGCGACGAAGACACGGCGCCCATGACGCGCGGCAAGCACCTGCTGCATCGCGTCCTGTGTCAGGCGCTGCCCCCGCCACCCGCCTCGCTTGATATTCCCGCCGTCCCGAAGCTGGACAATGCCACCACCCGCGAGCGCTACGCCATCCACTCCCAGAACCCGGGCTGCGCCTCGTGTCACGATACCCTCGACTCCGTCGCGTTTGCGCTGGAGAACTTCGACTCTGTAGGACGCTACCGAACCACGGAGAACGGGAAGCCGATTGATGCGTCTGGCAGCATCTCCGGCACGAGCGACCTGGACGGGCCCTTCGCTGACGCGAAGGACCTTGCCGCAAGACTGGCCGGCTCGCAGTCCGCGCGGGCCTGTTTCGCGCAGCAATACGTGCGCTTTGCCGGTGGAGCTGGCGAACGCGGCGACAACGAGTGCTTGACTCAGGGCCTGGTGAGCGCCGCGGCAGCCAACGGCGATTCACCGACCGCGCTCATGCTCGCGCTCGTAGAATCGGAGTTCTTTCGGGCGCGCCAGGCCCAGTGAGCAAGCTACCCGAGCTACCCGCGAAGCGCCCAACCCCTACCTGACGGTCTGCACCGCGGGCGGCGGGGGCCGGTGCGCGGGGGCCAGTGCGCTCGTGGGCTTGGACGCCTAACGCCGCGTAGGCCGGATCCCTGTTCGGCGGCGCAGCTCGGCAGGCGCGTCAATGGGCCTCCCCACGCTCAGCGAGCATGGGAGTCGTCACGCTGCCGGCTTGTGATTGACCACCGCCGACTTCAGCCCCGCAGCACGTCGAGCGCGCCGCCACACTCCGCCGGATTGCCAAAGGTCGTCCCTTCGACGCCCATGCTCTGGAGGACCGAGACCTTGAAGTCGTTGGACCAGCGGCCCCCTGGCAAGTCACCCCGAAGCGACTGGCCGCCGCGAGCCAAGCGGAGGTAGCGGCCCGTCTTGAAGTAGCCCTGGGCAGAGCCCGCCATGATGTGGGGAACGTTGGCGGTGTCGTGGTCGCCGCGGGTCATTTCGTTCAGCCAGACGACCACGGTGTTGTCGAAAACCGTACCATCACCCTCTGGGATAGCCTTCAGGCGGTCGATGAAACCGGCCATCTGCTCCGCGTTCCAAACATCGATCTTGGCGACGTCGTTCCACGCAGCAAAGTTGCTGTCCGGTTCGTGGCCCAGCGTATGAAAGCCTGTTTTGACGCCTACTACGGGCAGTGTGACGTCACAATTGTTGTTGCCGAAGGACAGTGTTGCGACTCGCGTCAGGTCACACGCGAACGCCATAGCCAGCATGTCGAACTGGGCGTTCATGGTCTTGGGAATGTTGTCGTCGCTGTTCCACCATTCGCCCTGGCCCGCCTCGATGGTCGGCCGACCGCAGGAAAGGCCTCCTGCCACGTTCGACAGGCGCGCTTCAACTTCGCGGATCGAGTCGAAGTAGTTCTGCAGTTTCTCGCGATCCGCCTTGCCGACGCTCTTCTGTAGGTCGCCGATTTCAGCGAGGGCAAAGTCGAGCACCGACTTGCGCTCGCCTCGCACGCGGTCGAGCACCGAGGGGTCAGGCGGCGCGACTTCGGCAAAGACGCGATCAAAAACCGCCTGCGGGTTGTTCTCCTGAAGCGCCGGTTGATCAACGCCGTAAGAGCTGAAGGGAATGCCGTTGTCCGTCCGCACGCCCAGGTTGAGCGATTTGAACTTAGTGTCGCCAGCAATGTGGTTCGCAATCGCCTGATCTAGCGAAATCCCGGTGCTACGTCCGCTCCGCCCGGTCAGGACGGACGGCCACTGGTCGTGACCAGGCCCGCCGGAGGCGTCCAGACCCTCGACAATCAAGAGGTCTTTCCGATGGCGAGCCAGCGGCTCTAAGCCTGGCGCGAAAACGAAATCCGAGCTGTCCACCGCTTGGGTCCCGCTGAAGAAGCCAGGGGTCGGACTCTTGTCGAGCGGATACATGGCTTCGCCTGGAAGCCGAGGCCAGAACCGTTGAGGAAATACGCCATCGGTCGTGATGAACGCGACAAAGCGAAGGGGGGGCTTCGCGGCCTGACCGTGGGCGTTCTTGATTGGCAGCATGGCCTCGAGCCACGGCAATGCAATCGAGGTGCCGGCGAGGCCGGTGAGCAGCGAGCGACGTGAGAGGGTGCCGCGTTTCATGGCGTCTCCAGTTCAGTTCCGCGATACAGGAAGGCGTCGCTCTGAGTCAGCGACAGCAGTAGCTCTTTGAAGTTGCCGCCCGAGGCGTTTAAGGCCGCTTGAAGCGAGCCGAGGACGTTCGCGTCCAGCGCGGTTTCCTCCCTGCCGTAGGCAAAGCGGAACCACTGTTTGGTGATGCATTCCCGCACTTCAGTGCTGCCCGCCAACTGGGCGGCAAGCGCCGGCACGCCGCTGAAGGGCGCTGTGAAGGACACGCCGTTCACGATACCGGTGGCATCGACCGGCTTGCCGCCGTCTTGGTCCCGCCAGGCGCCGACGGCATCGTAGTGCTCGAAGCCCAAGCCGATAGGATCGAGCATCTGGTGACACGCGGCACACGTCGGATCCTCAACGTGCGCGGCGACGCGCTCGCGGGTGCTCGAGGTGGGCGTGGGCGGCTTGGGGTTGACGTCCACGCTGGCCGGTGGAGGCGGCATGATCGTGCACAGCAGCCGCTCACGCACGAACTTACCGCGCAAGGTCGGCGCCGTTTGGGTGGCGTGCGCGTAACGCGCCAGAATGCCGACCTGCGTCAGAAGGCCGGTTCGCTGAGCCGGATTCAGCTCGACTCGCACGAAGGCGTCCGTAGTTGGCCCGGTGACTCCGTAGAACGCCGCAAGCTTTGCGTTCATGAAGGAGTAGCTGCCAGTGAACAGCTGAGTGGCGCCGTCTTTGGCATTCCAGACGATGTCGTCGAGAAACGCCGACGTCTCCTGGTGGGCCAGCGTGACGAGTTCAGCGTTGAACTGCGGGAAGAGGCCAGAATCCTTGTTAATTTTCTGGGGGTTGATGTCGTCTACACCCAGCCACTGCGTGTGCAAGTGTTCGATATTGGTCTTGGCTCGTGAATCGGCCAACAGGCGCTCGGCTTGGGCGCGCACCTGCTCTTTGGTGGTGAGAGCGTTCTGGCTGGCCGCTTCAAAGAGCTTCGGGTCGGGCATGCTGCCGAGCAGGAGGTACGACAGCCGCGACGCCATTTCCCAGGAAGTGGGGCGACGGGTGGCAGGGGTTGTCGCCGCGGGCTCGCCCAGCTCGACGCGAAATAGGAACGAAGGGGAAAGCAGCATGGCTCGGAGCGCCAGTTGGATGCCATGCTCGAAGCCCGTGCTGTCGCGGCCCAGCTGATAGACCCCCAGCAAACGAGTGACTTCCGTCTCGTTCAGTGGGCGTCTGTAGGCCTTCTGGCCAAGCTCGCGCAACAGCTGCCCGGCGCAGGCCGCGTCGCCAGTGGCGGCGCAGGCTGCGGTGACGGGGGCCTGCTTGGCGAGCTTCTCGGCGGCCAGCATGTATTGCTCAGCGCGCACGGGAGAAATCGTCTGCACGGCTGCGATATTGTCGAAGCCGAGCCGCCTTTCATCCACGAGGAAGCTGTCCGCTGGCCGGGTGGCATCCGCGAGGAGAGCCGCCACAGTGTTGTTGTACTCGGTGTTGCTGAGGCGCCGAATGACCGTCGGGGGTGGCGGGCCCAAAGGCGCCCCGTCGGGGCCCACGACGACCGTGCCGCCGGTTCCCGTCATTCCCATTGACCCCCCGACGCCGCTCGGGCGTCCGGGGTCGCCGGGGCCTCCGGGGTCCGACGGGCTGCCGCCTACGGAGCCGTTACAGGCCAATCCGGGCAAGAGCGCAAGCCAGGGAGCCACTCGCCGAGCGAAACGCTTGCGCATCCTTTGCTAGTTGCTTGAGCTGGCCCGGGGTGAAAAGTTTCTTAGGCGGGCCGCCAGCCGCTGGCTAACACGAACACGAGAATTTTCTATTGGTTCCAAGCGCGAAAACGCGCTCTCACTTTCCCTAGCCCTCAGGATACTCAAGGTAGATGACGGCGTCTTTATCTGAGCCCGCGGCGGCTCGAGGCGCCTTCGACGGCGGCGTGGAGTGGGATACTGCGGCGCGGACGTTTCCAGGAGGCCTCTGAAATGCGACGCATCTCAGGCTGCGTTTGCCTGCTGGCTCTGACTTCGCTGCTGACGCTGGCAGGCTGCGAAGGCATGATCACTGCGGCTCCTGGCACTGCGGCTCCAGGTACTGCGCCTCCTGCCACTAGCGGTGATGGCAAATCGCCGTCGACCTGCACCGATATCGCCGTGGGCGCGACCGAACTGCAACCACTGAGCTCACTCCACTACACCAACACCGTCAGGGACCTGCTGGGCGTGGAAGGGGAGACGGCCAAGAAATTTCCGGCCGACGAAGAGGTCGGGCCCTTTCGGTTCAAAACGTCTGCAGTCACGGGCTTGCAAGCCGAGCTGTACCGTGATGCAGCCGAGGAAACCGCCGCCCTCGCGGTGCAAAAGCTTGCTGACGTGGTGCCTTGCGATGCGGGGAGCGAAGACGCGACGTGCGCCCGCAAATTTATCGCGAAGATCGCGCCGCGCGCTTATCGTATGCCAGTCGCCGAGGTGGATGTGACCCGGCTCGTCAGCGTCTACGAAAGCGTACGACGGGAGGGTGGGACGTTCGCAAGCGGGATGCGCGTCACGATCGCCGCCATCCTGCAGTCGCCGAGATTTCTTTACCACCTCGAGCCGTCCGCGACGCCGCCCGGTACGATGCATCGCCTATCCGGCTTCGCTTTGGCGTCGAGGCTTTCGTACTTTTTTTGGGACTCGATGCCCGATGACGCCCTTTTCAAGTCCGCCGAGACCGGTGAGCTGGACAGCGACGCGGGGCTCAGCGTCCAAGTGGACCGCTTGCTCACGTCACCTCGCGCGCGCGAGGCAATGGGTCGACTTCATCGCCAGTGGCTCCGGGTCGACGACCTCGGAACTTTGACCAAGGATACCGTCCGTTTTCCTCGCTTCACTCCCTCGCTCGCCTTAGCGATGCGGCAAGAGATCGCCGACTTTGCCAATCACGTCATCTTTCAAGGCGACGCACGTCTCGGCACGTTGCTCACCGCAGGTTTCACGACCACGTCGAATCCCGATCTGCTCGCGCTCTATGGCGCCACAATCCCTCAAGCGGACGGAACCATACTTCTCGATCCTACGCAGCGTGCGGGCCTATTCACCAGAGCCGCGCCTATGGCGGCGCTTGCTAACTCGGTCGAAGCATCGCCCATCAAGCGTGGGGTCTTCGTGCGAAGGAACCTGCTCTGCCAGCCCTTGCCGCCACCGCCGGAAGCGGTTGCCGCTCCCAGCGTGGACGCCAATGCGTCGACGCGCGAACGGTTCGCCCAGCACACCGCGGACGCCGCCTGCGCCGCCTGCCATCGCCTGATCGATCCCGTGGGGTTCGGGTTCGAAAACTACGACGCGATAGGCGCGTACCAAGGCGCGCAAGCGGGGAAGCCAGTCGATGCATCGGGGGAGCTGACCGATACCGACGTCAACGGAGCGTTCAATGGGGCGCTGGAACTCTCCGCCAAGCTCGCCGAAAGCGCCGACGTGCGCAACTGCGTGGCCTCTCAATGGTTCCGTTTTGCCCTTGCGCGCACGCCGGCCAACGAAGACGCATGCGCCATGGCACAAATCCAGGGCGCTTTCGCCACGAGCGGCGGCGACGTTCGTGAGCTCGCCCGTGCCATCGTCGCTTCGAACTCCTTCCGCTACGCGCGAACAGGCTTGTGAGCGTGAAAAGACCACGACTTGGAAGGCAAGGTCCGACATGAGGGCACCTGGCTCCGGCGATTTCAAACGACCCAATCGACATTTCTCACGCCGCGGCGTGCTTGCTGGGCTCGGTGCGGCAGCGGGCCTTTCGCCCTTCCTGCCATTGCTCGAGCGTGAGAGCGCAGCCGCGCCCGCCCCACCACCTACTCGGCTCGTGCTTCTCTTCTCGTCCAACGGGTCGCTGCACGAGAAGTGGGCTCCCATCGGAGGTGTCACCGATTTCCAGCTGAACGAAATGATGGCACCGCTCCAAAGCCACAAAGATAGGCTCGTCATCTTGGACGGTCTTCGCATCGAGCATCGAAGCGAAGACCCTGGCGATGGCCATCAGCAAGGCATCGCCAAGCTGTGGACCGGGAGCACCCTGGTCAAGGACCCGACGAGCGACCAGCCTTGGGGAGGGGGACCCTCCATCGACCAAGTCGTGGCCAACGCGATCGGCAATCAGACCCGCTTCAAGAGCTTGGAGTTCGGCGTGCTCCCCGGTTTTCGTCAGGACGGCTCGTCCGTCTTTAGCCGCATGTGCTACTCCGGCGCGCGCCAGCCGGTCGCGCCCGTGGGAGACCCCGCGCAGATGTTCACTCGTCTGTTTGCCGATGTCGGGGTTGGACAAAGCGCCTTGCAACGCGTGCAGGCGGAACGCCGCAGCGTACTCGACCTAGTAAAAGGTGATCTGGCTGCTTTGCAGCCCCATTTCGGCGCCGTAGATCGCATCAAACTCGACGCACATCTCACCGCGATTCGCGAGCTCGAGATGCGAAACGACGCCCCGGTTGCAGAATGCAAAGCCCCTGCCCAAGGTGCCGAGGTCGATCCCAACGGCAACGATAACCTGCCCGCGCTCTCGCGCCGGATGATCGAACAGCTCGTGATGTCGTTTGCCTGTGATCTTACCCGCGTAGCCAGCTTGCAGTGGTCCTCATGCGGTTCGATCGAAGAGTACGGGTGGCTCATCCCCGAACTCCGCAACGCGACCGTGCTCGACATCACGACCAACACGGCCGTCGTGGCTCACCATCACGGCCTCGGGCACATGGACGATGCCGACCCTCGAATGACCGCTTGGCTCACCAAAATCCAAGCCTTCTACGCATCGGAACTCAGCTACATGCTCGACTTGATGGCTGCGATTCCCGAAGGCGACGGAAGCATGCTGGACAACACGGTCATTGTATGGGGCAACGAGCTCGCCCGGGGCAATTCGCACGCCAAACACCCGATGCCGTTTCTGTTGGCCGGTGGCGGTGGCGGCAAAATTCGCGGGGGTCGCTCTCTGAACTTTGGCGACTTGAACCACCAGCGGCTGTTGGTATCGCTCGGCCAGGTGATGGGCCTCGATCTGAACACGTTTGGCACCGAGGACGGCGGGTCGGGTCCGCTGCCGGGCCTCTTGTCCTGATCCGGCTTTAGCGCGCAAATAGCAGCGACTCCCGGCGAACGGCGAAGTCCTATTCCGACGCAGCGACTGGTAACGCTTCGGTGTGAAGTCTCGGGCTGACCTGCAGGATCATCCATGCCTGCTGCAGTCGGATTCATGGATGGCCCATAACTTTGGGTCCGCTGTAGGGCACTGGACAGAGATGTCCCCGTTGCGGGTCTCACGCGACGTTTGATCACCCATGGCACCCCTCCTTAATAGCTCTATTGGCTTTCGTCCCGCTCTCCTGGGGTGGTTGCTGCTTAGTGCTGGCTGCTCCGGAGAGAACGCAGCCTCCGCGCCTTCTTCGCCGGCCGTCAGTGGTGGTGGCGTCAGTGGTGGACCTGGTCTCGCTACGTCGGCTTGCAGTGTTCCGCAGGCACCACGTGCTCCGTTGCGGCGGCTAACGCACTTCGAATACAACAGCACGGTGCGGGACCTGCTAGGGGACACGACGTCGCCGGCCAATGCCTTCCCGGGAGAACAGCTCAGTAACGGCTTCGGCAACGACGCCGACGCGCAGCCTGTCTCCACCCTGCTGGCCGAGCAGTACATCGCGGCCGCCGAGGCGATTGCAGCGCGCGCGACCGCCCCAGGGCTCATCGGAAACCTAGCCCCATGCGCCGCCGGGCTTGGCCCCGCTACGGACGCCACGACCGAGCGCGGTTGTGCACAGACCATCGTCGAGCGCTTTGCAGTGCGTGCCTACCGGCGTCCGCTCGGAAGCGGAGAAGCCGAAGAACTCCTCGCTCTCTACGATTTGACTCGGAACGCTTCGACGTTCGCCAGAGGCGTCGCGTCGGTGCTGGAGGCGGTGCTGCAGAGCGCGGACTTTCTCTACCGTCCGGAGCTCGGTGTGCCCGAACCGGGTCGCACGGACTTGATGCGCCCCACGGGCGACGAGATGGCGTCACGGCTGTCGTACCTCCTGTGGGGCACCATGCCGGACGAGGGTTTGCGCGCGGCGGCGGCGGCGGGACAACTCGTCACGAAAGAAGGCGTGCTCGCCACTGCCACCCGCATGCTCGACGACGCCCGTTCGAGGCCGGTGCTTCGCTTCTTCTTCGACAAGCTGTTGCCCATCCAAGGGCTTGCGACTCTGACACGGGAACCAGCGCTCTTTCCCGGGTTTTCTTCGGCGATTGGCGCGCTGATGCGCGAGGAAACTCAGACGTTTCTTGAGCACCAGATTTTCCGCGGTCCGGGCAGCTGGCCTTCGGTGTTTACTGCCGACTACAGCTTCGTCAATGGGCCACTCGCTAACTTCTACGGAATCCCTGGGGTCACGGGTGACGCATTCCAGCAGGTGCCGCTCGACACTAGCAAGCGCCTCGGGCTCCTGACGCAGGCCGGTATCGTGGCCGGCAGCGTGGATGCGAATCGCACGAACCCTGTCGTACGCGGCAACTTCATCCTAAAGAAGCTGATGTGCCGCACCATCCCGCTCCCCACGGGCGACCTTCTAGCGGAGGTCAAGGAGCCCGACCCGTATACCGGCGCGACGGCACGAGAGCGGTTCACGATCCACTCGCAGAACGCTACTTGCGCCGCCTGTCACCAGCAGCTGGACCCCATGGGCTTTGCGCTGGAGAACTTCGATGCGGTCGGGCTCTGGCGAGATCAGGAGAACGGCGTGGTCATCGACGCCAGCGGGGAGCTGCCGGCTCTGGGCGGGCCTTTTGGCGGCCCAGTAGAGCTTGCGCGCAGGCTTGCTGAAAGCGAAGAAGTAACGGCCTGTTTCGCTCAAAACTGGCTCAACTTCGCCTACGGCCGGGTAGTGGGGGAACGCGACCAGTGCAGCATCGATTCGGTGCAGGGCGCCTTTCAGAAGGCTGGCTACGACGTCAAGGCTCTGCTCCTCGCGCTGACCCAGTCCGATGCATTCGTCTACCTACCGGCGGTCAGGGAGTAAGCAAGATGCCAAGCCTACGGTTGAATCGCAGGACTGTCCTTCGTGGAGCTGGCAGCGTCGCCATCGCTTTGCCTTGGCTGGAGATAATGGGCCACGAGCGTCTCGCGCACGCCCAAGCCGGCACTGCGCGGCGCTTCCTGGCCGTTTACACTCCAGGCGGCAGCGTCGTCGACGACGGCCCCCCGGTGGAGTGGGCTCCGAACGCGAACCACCGGAATCGCTGGGCACCCACTGGCAGCGAGACGAACTTCACACTGAGCCCCATACTGGCGCCACTCGAGGCCGTGAAGAGCAAGCTCTTGGTCCTCGAAGGCCTCGCGATGAGGAGCGCTCAGGGTGAACAGCACCAAGCCGGCATCGTGGCTTGGCTGACCGGCAGTGTGCAGGACCGATCTCCACGTGGTTACTCGCTGTTTCCGTCGATCGATCAGCTGATCGCCAGCCGCATTTCGCGAGGAAAGAAGCCGAAGGCCAGCCTGCAAATGGCCATCCGTTGGGCGACGGGCGGCTCGAAGGGCCTGCTGAGTCCGATCAACTGCGCCAACTACGAGGACAACCCCAGTGCGGATCCGATTCCACCGAGTGTGGACCCGGTGGCGATTTATAACGACCTGTTCGGCAGCCTGGGTCCCACCGATGGCACAGGCGTCGATGGCCGCATCGCGCGCAAGAAATCGATCTTGGACCTCGTTGACAAGAAGTACGTGGCGCTGATGGCGAAGCTCGGCGCTGCCGATAGGGCCAAGTTGGACCAGCACCTGACTAAAATTCGCGAGGTCGAAGGCGCGCTCGACGCAACCATCGTTCCCGGATTGCGCTGCCAGCCGCCTGAGCTCCTCGACCCCAAGGGCTACAATGCCAAACAAGGCACCGACTTCGTCCTATCCACCGACGAGATGATCCCCGCCGTGGGCCGGTTCATGACGGACATGATGGTGATGGCGTTCGCCTGCGACCTCACGTCCGTGGGAACTTTGCAGTGGACGGACACCGAAGCTCAGCACACCTTCCCTTGGCTTGGGCTGACCGAGCACCACCATTTCTACCAGCATGATGGCGGTTTCCGCCCGGTCGAGTGCGAGAAGATTTGCACGTGGTACTCGGAACAGCACGCCTACCTGCTGTCGCAGCTCGACCAGATAGACGTGGGCGGGCATACGCTCTTGGACGAAAGCGTGGTGTTTTTCGGTTCGGAGCTCTCGGATCCACCGAACCACTCCAAGCACAACATGCCGTTTCTATTGGCCGGTCGCGGAGGCGGGCTGAAGAGCGGCCGCCACATCAAGTTCAGCGACGCTCTCGGCGAGAACAGCCACTCGCACAGCAACCTCTTGGTCTCGATCTTGAACCTGTTCGGCGACGAGCGGACGGTTTGTGGCGATCCCGAGTACTGCGCGGGCCCGCTCGCTCAGCTTGTTTGAAGACGAAGCTGCGTTGAAGGCTCAGCCAAGCTCCACCCTGTCGCGCAGGCGCCGCGCAAAAACGCTGGGGGACGTGCCTTCCACCCGCTTGAAGACGCGCGAGAAGTGAAAGGCATCGCAGAAGGCGAGCTGGGCAGCGATGGCCTTTAGCGGAAGCCCCTTGGCAAGCAGAGTTTTGGCGTGCTCCACGCGCAAACGAGCGAGCGTAACCATCGGCGACTCGCCAGTCTCGTCGCGATAGCGATGAGCCACGGTCGAAACGCTGACGTGCAGGTGGCGGGCCAAGCGTGAAAGCGTGATCTTCTCGCTGATGTGGTCCTTGAAGAAGGGAATCACTCGCCGTCGCAAAGACCCCTCGACTTCAGTCGATGCTGGCTCGAGCTCGACAAGGTAGCTTTCGTGCCCCGTAGGCTTGCTGCTCAGCAGTAGATCGATGATGTAGCAAAGTGTTCCACGTGCACGCCACTGGGCAGCGTCGCCGAACCGGTGTGCCGCCTGGGCGCACTCGTGGAACAGCTCGCCGACACGGCCACCGACGTCGAGAAAGCGGGCAAAACCGAACGAGGCATTGACCAGGCGTCGCAGACCGACCTCGTCGCCCCCGGTAAAGTGAATCCAGGCGCTGTGGCGCGAACCCCGCTCGCTACAAGTGTCCTCGAAGAACGTCACTTTAGGCGGATACAGGTGAACGGAGCCGGATGCGCGCGGCTGCCAACGTGAAACCGGAGCCTCTACCTTGGTGCTTCCGTGGCTGGTGTACTCGTAGTCGACCACCCAAGAGCCGCGACACACACGGTTTATCGATCGCGGGTAGGGACCGCGAATTTCGACGGTGTCGAGCACCTCCGGCGGCAACCGCCCATCCGTCCGAAAGCTGTGGCTCAGGGTGTGAGGAGGCATTTGCGCTTTGCGTGATGCTACATGCGTGAGCGCTGCCACGTCCACGGCTTGAGCAAGTGCGCTTTCTGAGCGCAAGAGCGTCCGCCAAAGGCTAATGCCAGGGCGGGGCTGCGCGGTCTAGCGTGCAATGTGCGCCCAGCACCCGGTTTAGAACCGCGGCGACACGCCGGCAATCGGCCTCCGAATACCATTGATTCAAGTTCACCGAGATGGCTCGGTTGAAAAGGTCGTCGGCGACTGGGCAGTCCCCACGTGAATAGCTAGCGGAGCCCCCGCGTTCGCGGTAAATCGGACACTGAAAGGGGCACCCTTCGCCGCTGGGTGAGAGGCCGAGCGTGACTGGATACATGTCCGAATACACGTGCCAGTCGGGACCGGCTCCCGGCCCGCGGAAGGAGCAGTCGAGGCCGTCGGCTTTCAGTGCCGCCGTAAGGCGTGCACCTAGCTCCAAGTCTTTAGGGTAGAAGCGCAGGACGTAGCCGATCTGGCCCTCCACATCGTGAATGGTCTGCGGTGTGATTTCCGCGTAGCGCTCCAGGAGCCCGGAAACCCGCTGCTTGACCGACCGAAATCGCATAACCGTTGCACGGAGCTTGGCGAGCTGCACGACGTCAACGCACGCTTCGAGCTCCGACATTCGGTAGTTCGTCCCGCAAAAGAGCTCGCCCTCGTAGCGCGGCGCCGCAAACCGATCGGGACGCCAGAGCCCTCCCCCTTCGATGATGCCCAGTGCTCGGTCGCGTAGGCGCTGGCTATTGGTCAGAACGAGCCCGCCTTCGCCGCCGCCGATGATCTTGTAGGCAGAGATGCTGAAACAGCCAATGTCCCCGATGGTGCCCACGTAGCGACCGCCGTAGCGTGCCCCACAGGACTGGGCAGCGTCCTCGACAACCAGCAACTTGTGCCGCCGCGCGACCTCCATGATGGCATTCATGTCGCAAACGGCACCCATCACGTGAGTCGGCGCTAGAGCCACCGTTCTTGGGGTGATGCGTGACTCCAGCGCTACAGGGTCCATGCACATGGACGCATCCACGTCGCAGAAGACGGGCACGCCCTTGGCCATTACGACCGCAGCCGCAGTGGCGTAAAACCCGATTGCGGGACAAATCACTTCCGTGCCGGGACCAACGCCCACGGCTACCAGGGCCGCATGCAGTGCTCCGGTGCCGCTGCTAGCGCCCATGGCGTATTCGACACCGAAGAGCTGCCGCGCGCTGCGTTGAAATTCCTCGACCTTGCTCTCGTCCAAACCGCACTGGTGACTAGCCAGGAACGGCCCGGCACCCATGTCTTCGACTTCGATCGCCGCGCGAACTTTCGATAAAGCGTCTCGACTGAAGCCGAAACGCTCCGCGATAGACATGAACTCCTCGACTCCGACCTTGGGCTCACCGCGGCTGTCCACGCTCCCGGTGGCCCGAAAGGCCGTTTGCAGAGCCAGTTGCTGTTCTTGCGCCCGAGTTAGGATGGGTTCTGGATTCGCCATGGCATGCTCCGTCGTTGAGACGAAGGTAGCCGCATGCTCGGGATCGGAGAATAGACCGAGCTGCACCAGGCATGTACGGTCTTGCGAGGCGTGCACTCTTCAAGATCGGCGCGGAGACTCGTCATCGACGCGACTGGAGCGCTATCGCTGCGCGGAACGCGCGTAAATCGAATCGGGGTACTTCGTCGCCAGTATCTTCCACACCTCGCGCTCTTCGCTCGGCTTGCCAAGGGCTCGGAGGGCTCGGGCCTTGCCGTACAGGGCTTCGGCCCCGAGCTGGCTGCCCCGACTGAGGTGTGAGTCGAACACAGCTAGCGCCTGACCGGCTCGGCCTTGGGCGAGCAGCACGTTGCCGAGCGACACCCGTGCCATCTGGGCCTCGGACGATCCGCCAAAGCGACTCAGCAACAACTCGTAGGTGCCCACGGCTTCCGTCGTCTTCCCGGCGCGTCGTTCGGCATTGCCCTTCGAGAATAGGGACTCCGGCGTGAGCGGCTTTTCGTGCAGACGCGCGGGTGCGGAGTCGACCGGCGCCGGCGGCTCCGCGTACGCCGGCGGCTCCGCCGACGTCGAGGGTTGGCTCGGCGGTGCTGCCGCCGAGGCGCCTGCCAGCTGGCGAAGAGGCGCTGGGACCCCGCGCTTTACTGACGGCACCGCGAGCGGCGTCACCGTTGCCGGAGCAGGCGCCCGACTCAGCACGACATAACCGCCTGCTGCGGCGGCGCCAGTAGCCGCGAATCCGACTGCCGCCGCCACGATTACGCCGCGGTTGCGCAAGCGCGCTAGCGGGCCCTGCTTCGTGGACGTCGAGCGCTCTGCAGACAACGGCAGCGCTTTCGCTCTCGACCCGCGGGCCGCGGCGATCGCGTGCTCTGCCATCCGCGCAGCGAGCGCATCGTCACCCGTGCCGGCGACTTCCTGCGCGTCGAACGCCCGACCAGCGCGCGACAGCGCCGCTTCAGCCGGATCTTCTGGCGTAGTTCGCTTTAAACTCACGGCTCATCTCCAAGCTCGGCGCTGAGTCGAGCGTCTTGGCTGATTTTTGTGCGTAGTGTTTCTTTGGCGAGGCGTAGCCGGCTGCGGACGGTGTTCTCCGGGACGGCAGCGGCCCTGGCAATCTCCTCGACGGTCCAGCCGAGCACGGTGTAGAGGGTCAGCGCCTCGGCTTGCGCCTCCGGCAGCTCGTCGAGCACACGGCGCAGAGCCCGACGTTGGCGTTCATGCACGAGTTGCGTGATTGCATCCGTGTCCTCCGTGGGCGTCATATCCGCATGCTCGGGCGATGCCGAAGGCGTGTACTTATCGCGGTACCGACGACTGCGACGGAGCGTGAGGGCTGTGAGCGTTGCAATGCGGCTAGCGAAATGTTTCACGGAGCAACCTGAACGAAAGCCGGAAAGGGCGCGCATCAATCCAGCCGATGATTCTTGAAGTGCGTCTTCCAACTCTGGATGCTGATTTCCCATGACGCGTCGCGTGGCGCCGATCATGACCGGGGCTACTGCAATAATGAGCTGGCGCATGGCGGACTCTTGCCCAGCCTGCGCTGCCACCACCAACCCGACGAGTTCTGCTTCGCTCGCGGAGTGCGGGTGCAATTTCGGAGCGGCTATCAAACTGTGCCCTGTTCGTAACTCGAGACCTCGAATGTTATCACCGGCGCCAAGTTTTCTTGCGCCAGCATGTAGGCAAAGCTGCGCATGCGCATTCCGGTGACAACAAAAGGAGGGCTGTGCAACGAGCCGTTGGTCCCCAGCAGCCTAAGGAGTGCGTTCGTTGCCGTACCCCCACCCCCGAGTGCCCTACTCCACGCTTCTAACCGTCCTCGTCGGCCTCTCGGCGTGCGAGGGCACGATTGGGGGTGGCGGTGCCCAAGGAACGGGGCCGGTGGCCGGGGCGAGCTCGCTGGGTGGCACGGCCGGCCCTACTGCGAGCGGTGGCATGCCCGCCGCACTGGGGGCCGGGGAGGGATGCCTGCCGAGCCGGCGGCTGCGGAAACTAAGCCCGGATCAGGTCGACGCAACGGTGCGCGCACTCGGGATTAATGCGCCCCCGGCCGCTCAGCGTCTGCGCGACACGCTATCGCTGAGTGACGCTACCTTCAGCAGCTACGCCGCGCGCCTGGATCTAAGTCAGCCTCACGTCTCAGAGCTCTTCGACGCTGCCAAGAGCATCGCTACGGCGGCCGTCGCAGCGGGAGGGCCCGCCGAAAGCTGCATGCTGCCCGCGGCAGAGGCGGACTGCGTGACCGGGTTCTTGACGACTTTCGGCAGGGCAGCTTTCCGCCGGCCCCTCACGGCCGGCGAACTGACTACTTTCACTAGCTTTTTCAGCGAACAACGCCAGCTCGACGACGCCGCGACCAGCATGGCCTCGTTGCTGCGTACGCTCTTCATGTCTCCTAGCTTCCTGTATCGAACCGAGCTGGGGGAGCTGCGGGACGACGGCGGGATCGTGCCCATGACCGCCTACGAGGTGGCGTCGGCAATCGCTTACTACCTGAGCGATGCACCGCCCGACGCGATACTGATGGCGGCCGCCGAGCGCGGCGAGCTCGCGACGGCGGCTGGTCGAGGGCCGCAGGTGCGGCGCTTGCTGATGACCCAGGGGCTAGCGCCTGGACTCTCGCGCTTTTTTGGCGAGTACTTCCGAACTGCGGCCGTGGGTAGCGTGTCGGCCCGCGATACTACGCTGTATCCGGACTTCAACAGCGACATCGCGCGCGACTTTGGGAGCGAGACGCAGTCCTTCTTTGCAGAGGTCATGCTGAACGATGACGCGCGCCTTTCGACGCTGCTCACGGCGCCATACGTGATGGTAACCGCCCTCACGGCGCCATTTTACGGCATCAGCGGTGTGACCAGCAGCACCCCGACGCGCATGACGCCGCCCGCCAACCAGCGTTCTGGCATTTTGACTCAAGCCAGCTGGCTGACGCGCTTTGCCCACGACAAGGAGGGCAATCCGGTTTCTCGGGGACGCTTCGTGCGCGAGCGGCTGCTGTGCGATTCGGTACCTCCTGCCCCACCCACGGTCAACGCGGTGCCGCCGCCGCCGGACGGGCAGCGCCAGCACCGCGAGCGGCTGAAGAGTCACGTCGCCGACCCCACTTGCGCCGGTTGTCACGCGCTCATGGACCCGATCGGACTTTCGTTCGAAAACTACGACGCCGTCGGACGTTACCGAGCGACCGAGCTCGATCAACCGATCGATGCCACGGGCAGCACACAAGACGCGAGCGGCGCGAGCTACGAGTTCAGTGATGGGCGAGATCTGTCACGCCAGCTGGCGGTCTCGCCCGTCGTCGACGCTTGCTTTTCGAAGCAAGTGTTCCTCTACGCACAGGGCATGGCGGGAGACGAGGCTGGCAACTGTGCGTTCAAGACGCTCGCCACACGTCTACAAGCGGCCGGGGGCAACGTCATCGAAATGATCGTGGCCAGCGTTTCATCCGACGAATTTTTCATGCGCATCAAGGAGGCACCATGATTTTGCATCGCCGCCGTTTTCTGCACGGCCTGAGCGCCGGCGTGGGGGCGAGCCTATTAAGCCCGATGCTGCGAGATATATCCGCCGAAGCGGCGGTTGGCTCGCCGCCCAAGCGCTTCGTCATGATTATTACGTCTAACGGCTTCCCGTCGACGGTCGACACTCCCACCAACGAATTCTATCGTCCCGGAGCCGTTGTAGAGCCCCCGGCTGACACGGCCAGGCTCACACCGTGGAGCAGCGCTCCGCTGCCTAAGCTGCTCGCCCCCTTCGAATCGATCAAGGACGACTTCACGGTCATCGATGGCCTGTCCAACCTGCGAAACCTCGATCTGCACGGCAACGTGTTCGGCGCTACTTGCATCATGGACAAACCCGCGGGTGCCATGGACGCCCAGCCCGGCGGCATCTCGATTGACCGCTTCATCGCCAAATCGATCGGCCAGGGCACGCCGTTCGACTCCATCAACCTTTCGGTCATGTACCACGACTTTCAGCCGAATCATCGGAGTTCGGACGGGCCGGGCATTCAGTTTCCTGCCGAATCCAACCCGATGTCCGCATTCAAGAAGTACTTTGGCGACGCGCCGTCCTCGGCGGCCGACAAAGCCGTAGCAGCACGCAAGCTGGCTCGCGAACAGAGCATCTTGGCTGCGGTGCGCGCTGACGTGGAGCGGGCCAAAAATCGGCTCGGAAAGTACGAAGCCAGCAAGCTCGATCAATACTTGGAATCGCTGGCGGGCCTGCACAAGCAAATCTCCGCCATGGCCAGCGGCTCGGTGGATTGCTCGGCCTTGACGCCGCCTCCCGTCGATGAAGGCAGCTACTACGAAGCGGTTAGTCCTGAGGTCGTCGATGCTCAGGTCGAGCTCACGGCCAATGCTCTACTTTGCGGCCTCACGCGCGTGGCAGCGCTCTCGTTCGGTACCGATGACGGGGGCATCTCCCACTACGGCTTCACGGCGCTCGAGAACAAGCGCTCGCATCACGGCTACTGTCACGATGGAAACCTGGCGGCCCAAACCGAGATTCACAGCTACATCTACACGAAGGTCGCGGCTTTGTGGCAGAGGCTCAAGGCCGTGCCCGAGGGCAACGGTAGTGTGGCCGACAACACAGTCTTCTTGATCATCAACGACGGCGGTGGGGTGCATCACAATGGCACTGACTACATGCCGCTGTTCATGCTGGGCTCGGCCGGTGGGTACCTAAAGAAAGGCATGTTCGTGGAGTTGCCGGCTCCTCAACTCGGCTACCGGCATTGGCGCGGTGCCCGCTCTACGAGCGACGTCTTCGTAACCGTGGCCAACGCGCTAGGCATCGACACGCAGACGTTTGGCGATCCAGCAGTCTGCCAAGGTCCCATCGCCGAGCTCAAAGCCTAATGGTTGGGCCCGGTTGGTTGACGGCCTGTCTGCTGCTTTGCGTGCTCGGCGGCTGCCAGGGCGCAATCAGCTCGTCTTCAGGTGGTCCTACCGAAGGCGGGCAAGGGACGCCAGGCGCGAGCTTGCCGAATGCTGCGATGGGGCGGGCAAGCGCACTGCCGAACCCGGCAACTGCACGGCGCCTAACGCGTTTTGAATACGACAACACCGTTCGCGATTTGCTCGGCATCGAGGCCAAGGCCGCCTCGGAATTTCCGTCCGAAGAAATGGCCTTGGGGTTCGACGACAACGCCTCAGCACTCATGTTCTCACCCACGTTGGCAGAGCAGGCTTTCAGTAAGGCCATGCAGCTTGCGCCTGCCGCGGTGGAGAAGGCCAGCAGCTTTGCGCCTTGCACCACAGCCGAAGCCACGGCCGAGTGTGCTCGCAGCTTTGCCGCTGGCTTCGGCAAGCGGGCTTATCGCCGGCCACTCGCGGAAGACGAGCTAGACCGAATCGCGCAGGTGATGCAACCGAGTGTCGTCGCTGGCGATTTCGAGCACGCGCTCGAGCTGGCCGCCGCAGTCATTTTGAGTTCCTTTCCGTTCTTCTATCGGGTCGAGCTCGGCACCGGCGTTGCGCCAGCGAACAAGCCGGGTTTCACCCAGCTGACCTCCTACGAAGTTGCCGCGCGCTTGTCCTATACGCTGTGGGGAAGCTTGCCCGACGACAGCTTGCTTGCGCTGGCGGAGCGGGGCGAGCTGCAGGACGTTGCAACTATCGAACAACAGGCAGGGCGCCTATTGTCAGACGCACGTGCCCGCCGGGTCATCGCCCGTTTTCACGAACAGTGGTTGGAGCTCAAACTGATCGCCAGCGCGAACCACGACCCCGCGCTCTTTCCCGACTATACGCCGGAGGTGCCAGCGCTGCTGCGGCAGGAGCTCGACGCCTTTCTCGACCACGCGGCGTTCGACGGCAAGGGCTTGCGAGACGTGTTCGCTGGCTCGTACAGCTATTGGAACGGCCCGCTTGCCGCTTTCTATGGAGCGGCAGCGATGTCGGGCACCGAGTTGCGCCGCGTCGAGCTCGATCCCGGCAGGTATGCGGGGCTGCTGACCCGAGCTGGGCCTTTGTCGTCCCACGCGGGCTTCAGTTTCACGTCGCCGACGCGGCGCGGCGCATTCGTGCGGCGACGGCTACTCTGTCAGGAACTGCCGCCGCCACCTGCCAACGTCTCGACCACACCTGCCGCTGACGTGCCGGGCAAGACACGACGAGACTTGGTGGCGCAGCACAGCCAAGACCCGAGCTGTGCCACCTGCCACGCGCTGACCGATCCCATTGGCCTCGGGTTAGAGGATTTCGACGCGACCGGCCGCTTCCGAACGCTCGAAAATGCGAACGCGGTAGACGCAGCTGGTGAAGTCGTCGACAGCTCGATCGGAGCCTTTCGCGGCGGCGCCGAGCTCGGGCAGAAGCTGGCGAATGCGCCTGAAGTCCAGGCCTGCTTAGCCACGCAGATGTTCCGCTACCTGCTAGGCCAAAAGGAGGCTGCCGGTGATGGCGCGTTGCTGGCGGCCATGGCTCGCGCCGCTGCCTTGCCTGAAAATTCGTATCGCGAGGTGATTCTCGAACTCGTCTCGTCCGATCAGTTCCGCTACCTGGCGGTTGGAGGTCCTTGATGCGTATGACTCGACGCCAGTATCTGCGCGGTGCGGCGGGTGCCATCCTGGCACTGCCGACGCTCGAATCTCTGCTGCCGGCCAGGCTGGCACATGCCGCGGATCCTCAGCGGTTCGTGCTCGTCATGCAGCCCCTGGGTGTCTTTCCAGCCGCCTTCTGGCCAGTTTCGCCAGGTGGCAAGCCCTACGAGGCGGGGGCTACCTTCCCCATTGGAGAGACATTTACTACCGGTCTGTCTGCGCTCGACAGCTCGGAGTTTGCACTGCCGGGCAGTCTTGCTCCGCTCGAGGTGCATCGCAAGGACCTGCTGGTGGTGGAGGGGCTCGATTCCCCGCACGAGGAGCACGGCGGGTTCACCTCGACAACCACGGGCTACAACAACGCTCCCACCGCCACCTCGGAAAAGACGGCTGGCGGTCCTTCCATCGATAAGGCCATCGCCCGGGTCATCGGCAACGAAACCAAATTTTCTTCGCTCGAGTTCGGGATCCGCTCGGGTGACGCGGTGCCTACCTTCGACACCGCGAGCTGGTTCGACGTCGGCAAACCGGCGGTCTGTCAGGACAGTGCCGTGGTCATGTTCAATCGCCTCTTTGGTGATGGCAACATCGACGAGGCGGCTCTGTTGCGACTGCAACTGGAGAGGAAGAGCGTGCTCGACGCGGCTCTTGACCAAGCTGCGGCTTTGCGCCCCAAACTGAGCCACAACGACCAGCAGAAGCTCGACCTCTACCTGGACGCGTTTCGTGACGTCGAGAAGAAAGTGGCGAGCACCCGTATCTGTCAGGCCCCCGAAAAGCCCGCCGACCGGGACTGGACCGCCTTCGAAGCGATCGACGACTTGCCCGCGATCGCCGCGCTGCAAACTGACTTGCTCGCACTTTCGATGGCGTGCGACCTGACGCGCGTGAGCTACCTGCAAATTGTCAGCGAAGGCAGTGACCAGCAGAAATTCAAGTGGCTCGACATCAAGCAGGAAGGCTGGCACTCGCTCTCGCACACCAATCCGGGGGACCCTGATTGGCAGGCTGGCCTATCTGCCATGGGCGCGATCACCCAATGGTGCGCCGGCCTCGTCGCTAACCTGGTGACCAAGCTCAAAGACCTCGGCGCATTCAACAACACCACCGTGATGTACACCAACAGCATGAGCCATGGCTCATGGCATTCGAACGAGAACATTCCGATGGTCCTAATCGGAGGCCTGGGCGGGCACTTGAAGACGGGTCGACACCTGCGCATCGCGGCACCCGCTGCAAAGCGCCGCTCGATCGTCGACCTACACGCCCAGGTTTTGAAGGGCTTTGGCGGTGCTGACCACTTTGGTGATCCAAAGTTTTCTGGCGGTCCGCTCGTTGAGCTAAGCGGTTGAGCCAAGTCCCACAAGAGTGTGACTACCTGGCGGTCAGCTTGACGAGGAAGCCGTCTGTCCCAATGTTGCTCGTCACGGTGCGCCCTGGCAGCCTGAGCGCGCCATCGAAAGAGCCCGTCACGTAGAGCGACCCGTCGAGCGCGACAGCCAGGTCCGTCGCTTCACCGTTGTTCATCGCAAACGCCTGGGCAGACTGCGGCGCACCCTCGTGGTTAAGGCGAGCGACGAAAAACGCATTGGAGAAGCCGCCAACCAGTTCAGTCCCAAAGCTCACGGCGTCGCCCTGCATGCCGAGCAGCAGCACGTCGCCGTTGGGGGCGAGCTGCAGACGCACTCCCCAATCGTCCGACATGCTTCCAAAGCTTTTCGACCACCGGTGGCTGCCGTTGGCAGCGTAACTCGCCACGAATATGTCCTTGAGCCCGGTGTGGCTGACGGCCGGGCCACCGAGCGAGATGGACGAGCCCACGAAACCTGCAACGTAGGTGATGTCGCCGTCGGCTCGAAGCACCGAGAGAGCCGCGTCGTCGCCAACACCGCCAAAGTGGTGCGTGACCAAACTGTTGCCGTCGGCATCGAGCCAGCTGAGCAGGATGTCGCCGCCTGCTTCGCTAGTTTCTTCACCAACCAAGACGGTTCCGGTGGAAAGCCAGGCAGCGGCGTTCCATCGCTGCTGGGTACCCGTGGGCTTGAGCGAGCGAAGCGGCCCCCCCGCCTCGAACGTGGCCACGAACCCAAACGGCTTGCCCTCTACCGGCGCCGGCAGCCCAAGCCCGTCGCCCTCGAGCGACGCTACATGGTTGCCAGCGAGGCTGATGCTGGCGTCTTGTTTCACGACGAGCGCCGCCCCGTTGACGGGCTCGAGCTGCCCGCCGGCGGCATTGCGCAAGATCTTCCACCACGACCCTTGGCCCTTCGTGTCGAACGCCAAGAGGGCCAGCGCCCCGTTGCTCACCTCGGGCACGTAAAGCCCGGCAACCTCGATGGGGTTGACGTAGCGCACGGCTAGCAAGGGGCCCTCTGCCCGGAGTGACAGCGCGTCGATGCGCGTCTCGTTGAGACTGCCCATGTTCAGCAGCCAACGGGGGGCGCCTTCTGGTGTGAGGCTGCCCAAGAAGGCGTTTACCCGCGCCCCTCCGACGGGCAGCGTTTGATCGGGGAAGTTCGCCGCGTCTTCGAATTCTCCCGCGAAATAGACGTTATCCTGCTCGTCCGTCGCCACGCGTCGCCCAAGCTGGGAGCGGCGTCCCGAAACGGCGTAGAACCAGCGGAAGCCCCACACGCAATCTGTCGGGTCGCAGTCGCCGGGTCGATCCGAAGTCGAGCCCGCTTCGCCTCCCGTGGCCGCCCACTCGACCCCGATCTCGTGATCGATGGGGGTGCAGGAGGGCAAAATGAGCGCAGCCGCTAAGGTAGTGCTTGCGAACGCGATGACTCGCGCGCCGCATGCTCGTGCGCACAAGTCTCCGGCGCTCACCATGCCACCAAAGCCGCTATCCCTGGCCGCGCCCGCCACGGCTCGAACGCCACCACCTGTGTCTCTCGTCGGCGAACCGTATAGCGCGTGCCAACTGGATCGATATCTAAGAATGTCATCACGCCGAAGCCCCAACCTGGCATTTCATATTGCCAGGTCAAAACGGGCCTGAGCATCGCTGCGGCAATCCATCGGCTCTTGCCCAACGTGACGGTGTCAGGCTCGGGCCCGCGAGGCGAGAGCCAGGTAAAATTTACGCCAGCGCAAGCTGCTAGCGACAAGCGTGAGCGGGTCCCCCTTGCCAGGTTCCACGCGATGCCCGCTCTTGCAGCCAGCGTCGAAAGGCGGGCGCTCGCGCCAGCTCCTTCGAACGTGGCTGGCAGCTGGTACTGCAAAGAATAGGTCGAATGGAGCTTGGATCCGGGAAGCACCTCGAGGCCTAGCCCCGGGCCGTGAACGATTGGCTTTGCCGACGAGGTTTCAGCGCTCGCGCCGTAGAAGCCCCACGGCTGTAACGTCCGTGCTGGGGCATCTGCCGTCGCCCGCACGGCCCTAGCTGGCGGCCCGGAGCTCGATGGGGGCCGCGCGTGGGCGGCTTGCAACGCTTGCTCCGCTCCCTCGCGGCTGAGCTCGAGGGAGCCCCCACTAAGTAGCAGCCGCACCGCGCCGTCCACGATAGCTCCGGCGGCCTCGCGGGCTAGCTCGGATTTGCCCTGTTCGATGCGAACTTCGCGAAACGCGAAGCTTTGCGCCCGGGCGTTCGACATATACAGCGTGATCGCGTCGGGCTCACGCAAGTCGATGAAAATGCGCCCGACGATGCTGGTCGGGTCGGCAGGGGGCTTGAGCACATCTTTGATCGAGATATCTTGGGTTACGAAGAAGCGCGCGTGAACGCCCTGCTCGTCGAGCAGCCGCTTCACAACCAGTTGGATGCGCGCTGCCTCTGGTTCGGGTCCGACGATGCGCAGCTCCAGCCCGGCCGAGTCGGACCCACTCGATGCACTGAAGGCAGGGCGCCCAATTGCCGAAATCGCTGAAATCCACACTGTCGCGAGCCACACGACGAACAGGCGGCGCATCGGATGCTGGCGACCCATCGACATGGCCCCAGTCTAGCCCGCTTCGTCGGCCACCTAGTCAAATGAGTCGGCGGCCCCCCAACGGAGGGCTCCCCTCCGGCACCGTCTGGCCTACTTGTGCTCGCTGCTCGCGCTCGTTACTGGAGCACCGTGAGAACGACGACGGCGAAGCCGCCGGCTTTGAGTGTGACCTTCTTCGTGGTGTCGGCGCCGCGCGCGCGCAGCTGCACGGTGCGAGGCCCCGCAGGCAGCACGACGCGCGCGAAGGCCATGCGAGCAGGTAGCGTGGCCCAGTTGCGGGTGTCTGGCGTGTCGGCAGCCGTCAGGGTTGCTTGCGTCGCTAGGCCGAGCAGGAGGCCGGCGATGGGGTTTTCGTTGCCGGCGGCGGCTTCGACGCCTTTCCCGGCGGCCACGCGCGCGATCATGCGGGTGATGGCCGAGGCGATCACTGCGCCCTTCACTTGGTCCCAGGCCTTTTTCGTTTCTTTGTCGACGGCTACGATGCCCTCGAGCGGCATCGCCTGGCCGTCGAGTCGGAACGACGGCGTGTCGTACTCGCCGTGGGCGTTACCCAGCTCCGGGTAGTTGACCCACGTGACCAAGCCTTGCGCTCCGAGCGCGTTGGCTTGTGCGCTAGCACCGGGCTCCAGCGCGCCGCTCGCCCAAGTGAGCGCCAGGCCAATTGGCAAACGCTTGGCGACCTTGGCCGGCACGCGGCCATAGTTCACGATCACGAGCAGCTCGCCCTGCTCGGCGCCGGGCGCGTCGGTCGCGCGTGGCGCCTGCTCACCTTCGGCCAAGCCCGCGACCTTGCGTAGGCGCGGTGATGCGTAGCCGGCGCGCCCCATCAGGCGTTTGACGGGCTCCGAAAGGCTGCGGTACTCGCCGTACTGCAGGGCCTCGTCGTAGTAGCGGAGCGCCTCTTCGTACTGTCCGCTCTTCTCGAACGTGAAGCCCGCAAGGTAGCTGCCCGGCGCCGTCAGCGCGTTGTTGGGGTCGCGATCCTTGAGGTACTTCTGCATCACGGCCAAGCGCCGTGCTTCAACGCGCGCGCCTTGTAGATCTCCCACCGCCAGGTAGTTCACCATGTTCATGGTGTTGATCATCAGCTTCTCGTACGGCGGTGCTTTGTAGGGCCCCACGTCGTCCGAGAATAGATATTTGCCGATGTCGTGCGCGGTGTTGCGCGAAAAATCGAGCATCTCGATCTGCTTGTCGCAGACCTCGAGATCGCGGCTGGACCATTTGTAAATCTGCAGCTGCTGCAGGACCATGGCGCGGTCGAGCAAGAACAGCGAGTTGTCGCCGTCAGTCTTTTCCGGCAGCTCTTTCTCCGACTTGGTGTCGAGCTGCTCATTCAGCAACGTAAGCGCCTGACGCGGGCGGCCGGCGTCCAGGGCGCTGCGAATTTCTTTCGTTTTGTCGGAGTGACTGGCGCAGCCTACTGCCAGCGAACAAACAAACAGCGCGGCGCCGAATCTCGTCGCGCTCCTGCCAAGAATTCCGTGCATGGTGAGTTCGTTTTGGGGGAGGGGCCCCAAAACCAGAGGGTGGGGCCCCAGGAATTCACTTCCTGGGGCGGGAGCTGCGCTCCCGAAGGAAGTGAATCTTAGGAGGCCCTTGGGGCTCCTAGATAATGGCTTTGGTGACCGCGGACTTGTGCTGGAACAGGATTTGACCCGTCTCGACCTCCAGCACTTGAATGAACATGAAATATTGCACACGGCGCTCGCCGTCCTGACGCTCGTCGCTGGTGAACACCTTGCCGGTGACGATGTAGCGCGCGCCGATTTGCTTGCCCCAAGTGGAAACTTGGCTGGCGTCGAAGGCGCCCGAGTACTGCTGGCGAATTTCTGCGATGAGCTTGCCCTGCTGCTCCATGCTGATGACGCGGACGTGACCGGCGTTCACGAGCGTCGTCTCGATGTCGCTGATCAGCGCGTCGAGCGAGCTTTCGACGTGCTCCGTCGTCTCGTTGCGCAGGGGCAGGACGGCGACGGATGGCATTTGCTCGGCCTCCCAGCGCTTGAGCACGGGCGCGCTTTCGAGCGCCTTCATGTTCTGTTGCAGGAGCTTTTGCAGGTCCCGGCGGTCGAGCCCGGTGCTCATGGCCTGGTCGTCCAGACCCTCCACGTCCTCCCCGCGGACGGCCTTGGGGCCACAGCCCACGGCGCCCAGCGTCAGCCCCAAAACCATCGAAAGCGCGCCCAACCGTCCGATGCTGCTCATGCTCATCTCCTAGAATTCCCTAAAGAGTTCGACGAAGCTTGTGTGCGGAGCATGTAAGGCCGCGATGGCGGGCGTCAAATGACGTCCGCCATTCCCCATGGTTCCGCGGGTTTCGCTGATTTGGAGCGTCAGGCCGGATTGGGCGCCGTACCGCCGCTGCCCGCACGGCGCACCGGTATGATTTGCACCCGGCGGTCGTCGCCCTCGCCGTCGCTGCGGGTGATGACGCCCTCGAACCCGGCGAGCGCCAGGTGGACCACGCGACGGTCGCGCGGGTTCATCGGCTCGAACGTGATGATCTTGCCCTGCTCCACGGCCTGCTTGCCGAGGCGCTTCGCCATGCTGGCGAGCGAATCGTCGCGGCGGCTCTTGTAGCCCTCCGCGTCCACCGACACGTGTCGACGGTCGAGCCCCGGGCGGTTGATCACGCGGTGCGTGACGAACTGCAGCGCCGAGAGCACCTGGCCCTTCTTGCCGATGATGCGTCCAGCGTCACGGCCAGCGATTTCGAGGTTGATCTCGTCGACCGAGTTGCCCTCGCGCGCGCGTCGAAGGTGGACCGTGCATTCCATTTCCATCTCGCGGACGATGGTGGTCAGAAAATCGAGCGCCTTCTGCTGGCGGTCGTCGCTCGGCTCGAGGTCGGGCTCACGGCGCTTGCCGCGTCCCCGGTCGTCGGCCTGTTCGGCACCCGCGTCCGCGTCCGCCTTGGGCAGCGGTGCATCGTTCGGGTCCTTTTCCTCCCACGCATCGTCGTTGAGCTCGTTCGTATCGCCCATGTTCATGCCTTTCCATTGCCGAGCTGGGGCCGGTCTTCGACCTTGCCCTTCGGCGTAAGCTTTTCTTTGCCTGGCTTCGAGGTGTCGCTGACGACCTCGACCTTGATCGCGCCCTTGTCGTTCTTCACGCTGCGCCGTGCGTGCCATTCCACGCCCTGCTGCTGCAGGATGCCGAGCACGCCATTGGTGAACATGTACACGCCCAGGCCGGCTGGGAGGAACAACATGAACACCGTGAACATCGCGGGCATGAAGTACAGCATCATCTTCTGCTGCGCCGGATCACCCTGTGGGGGCATCAGCTTTTGCTGCAAGAAGGAGGTTATGCCAATCACGAACGGCAGGATGTACAGCGGATCTGCCGAAGACAGATCGGGGAACCACAAGAAGGGGATGTTGTAGAGTTCGACCGCCGTTTGCAACGTGCTGTAGAGCGCGAACCACACCGGCATAGAGGCCAGCTGGGGCAGGCAGCCCTTCAGCGGATTCACGTTGTGTTTCCGCCACAGCTCCATTTGCGCGAGGCCCTTGGCCTGGGCATCGTCCTTGAATTTCTCGTTCAGTGCGTCGATCTCGGGCTTGAGTTCGCGCATCTTGATCATGCCCTTGATGGAGGGCAGCGTGAGCGGGAACAGCAGCGTGCGGGCCGTGATCGTGAGGACCATGATCGCCAGGCCCCAGTTGTTCAGGACGCCGTGGACCTTCAGCAAGAAGGCAACCAAAATTTTGGCGATGGGCGAGAAGTAGCCGAGGTTAATCAGCTGATCGAGCTTGTGGGTGCCGCCCGCCGCGTTGGCCAGCAGCGAGCGCTCCATGGGACCCGAGAAGCTGGTGAGCGAGTAAGTCGCGCTTTGGCCTGGGTCCAGCGCTAGCTGGGGGTAGGCCAAACGGACGCGATACAGCGCGCCTCCGTTGGGGTCCTTGTCGATGCTGCCGAAGGCGGCCGCGTAGCGCTCCTGAATCTGAGCTTGGCAGACGGGAAACTTGCTCGGCCCTTCCAGCGGCACCAGCGAGTGCGTGAAGTAGACGTTGGACACGGCGGCCAGAGCGGGCTGGCCTGAAGTCTCGAACCAGTTGCCGGAATTTCGCGAGTTACGCGGGAAAAATTCCCTGTTTTCGAAGTCCTCCGGTTCGAATTCGGCGGGCGTCAGGCGCGTGGCGACGTCGTCCCGGCCGATACACTCGACCTGCGTGGTGAGCGGGCTTTGGCGGAACGCGCCGGGCGTGACCTCGTGATGGTAACGCCAAGCGTCCGAATGCACCGTGAGCTCGTGCTTGAGCGGAGTCGCCGCACGGTTGGTGATGGTCGCGCTGACGTTCAGCTCGTAGGGGCGCGCGTTGAGGCTCACGACCTTGGTGAGCTCTACTTTGTCGTCGCGGTAGCTGAATTCGCAGGTCTTGCCGTCGGCTTTGACCAGCGCCCAGTCCATCGTGTCGGGGTCGACCTGGCGCTCGGGGTTCTTCTCGAGCTGGTTTGCGAAGTGGAAGCGCAGCTGCTGGTAAAGCTCCTGATCGGGCGTGGTCGAGATGTCGAACGGCTTGCCGTCTTTGCGGTATTTCGCGCTTGTGAGCCAGTAGTGCTTCAGCGATGCGCCGCGCGTCGTCAGCTGGGCACGGAAGCGGTCACCCCACAAATCACACAGGACTTCGGGCGCGCGCGCGGCAGCAACCACCGGCACGGTTTCATCCGCTCGCCCGACCGGCTGGGGGACCTTTTGGTCGCCACCCATGAGGTCCGTGCCGAACCTGATGAACAGAAAGATACCGGCGGCGATGAGCAACCAGCGACCGAGATTGCCGCGTTCCATGAGCTACGTTTTTTCCGAGGAAACCCGCTACGCGAACAAGTTCGCCGGGCGCGAGATTTGAGCCTGGCGTCCTAGCACGGGGGGAGGGGTAAGGGGCTAGGGATCAGGAGCTAGTCGGGGGCCATGACTTGAGATCGCCCGTGGCGTTTACGGCTAGACCGAGAATTCAGGGACGGCTGATTTCGCCCTTGGGAAGTGGAGGAGGATCGTAACCGCCCGGGTGGAAGGGGTGGCAGCGAATGATGCGCCGGAACCCCAGGTACGAGCCGCGCGCCGCGCCGTGCAAGCGCAGGCATTCGTGGGTGTATCTGGAGCAGGAGGGCTCGAAGCGACAAACCGGGCCAAGCAGCGGCGAGAGCACCCGCTGATAGACGCGGATGAGCAACATCAGCAGCCGGGCCAGCATCGGCCCAAACATAGCTCAAGCCCCGGCGGTGCGACGGATGCGGGGCAGGGCGCGTTGCCACTCCTCGAGCAGCGCGCCCATTTTGCGCTCACCGAGCGGGCGCCGCACGATGACCACGATGTCCAGGGCACCGGGCAAATCGTTGAAAACCGCGCGAAAACCTTCACGAATCAAGCGGCGCGCACGACTACGCTGCACGCTATTGCCAATCTTTCGTGACGCCGTGATGCCCAAGCGGAGCGGTGAGCCCGCGGCGCGGCGTTTGATTACGAAGACCAGGCAGTCCCCGTTGACGCGGACGCCCCCCGACTGAATATCCAGAAACTCGGCACGCTTGCGGACGCGGTTGGCTCGCGAGGGAGCACCGGACCGACCACTGCCAACCACTTACTTTTCGTAAATCGAAACCGTCAGGCGCCAGCGGCCCTTGCGGCGACGGTTCTTGAGTATGTTTTGGCCGCCCTTGGTCTTGTTGCGCTTACGGAAGCCGTGAGTGCGGATGCGGCTGATATTGTGGGGCTGGTAAGTGCGTTTCATGGCTGACTCGTGAAGCGATGGGGTACGTCGGAGCTAGGTAGGGACCCAGTGGGACGTGGACCGCGGCGGAATTAGCCATCCATTGGAGGGCTCGTCAAGTCCTGGCGGCCTTTTTCGGTGAGTTGAGCTTGATCGACCCCCAGCTGCGTGTTACTCCCCGCGTCCCATGCGAGAGAACATTCGCCTCGTTTCTTCGGCCGGTACGGGTTTCACCTACTACACGACCAAGAACAAGCGCACGCAGACTAGCAAGCTGGAATTGAAGAAGTACGACCCGGTCAAGCGCGAGCACGTCGTGTTCAAAGAGGCGAAGATGCCTCCACACAGCAAGTAATCGCCGCTACTTCAGTAACCGAGCGCGGAGCTGCCTCACCCGAGGTGCTCCGCGTTTTGTCGTTTTGTATCGCCGCCCCCAGCCGCGCGATGTGACGTCGGCGTTAGCCCCCAGATTTTTTCACAGGAGATCGGGAGATCGGGAGTCGTGCGAGCGTGCAGTTGTTGCGCTGCATCAGTTCGTCCCTAGCGTTGCGCCGTTGAAAGCCGTAACGGGGCTGAACGAAGCGACGCAACTGCCACAAAATTTAGGCGCCAAAAAATCAGGGCTCGCACGACTCCCGATCTCCCGATCTCCCTGTTAAATCTGGGCGACGAACGACGCCGAACGTAAACGCCCGCCCTATTCGGCGCCGCTCAGGATTCTGAACTCGACGCGACGGTTTTTGGAGCGGCCGTCGTCGGTTTCGTTGGGCGCGATGGGCTTGGTCTGGCCGTAGCCCTCGGATTCGAGACGACTGGCTGCGATGCCCTTACCCTGCAGGTAATTGCGCACGGCTGCTGCGCGGTCTTTGCTCAGCTTCAGGTTGTTTGCCGGCATGCCCTTGCTGTCGGTGTGGCCGTAGACGCCGACGCGGATGGACGGTCGGCTCTTCATCAGGTCGACCACGTCGTCCATAATCGGGAAGCTGATGGGCTTGATGTTCGCGCGCCCGGTTTCAAACTCGATGGGCTTGAGCAGTTGCACGCTGCCGTCGGAACCCATTTCAATCAAGCTCGGACAACCGAACTTCGCGGCAATTGGGGAACGCTTGCCGGGCTCGGTCGGGCACTTGTCCTGTACGTCCGGGATGCCGTCGCTGTCGGCGTCGTCCTCGGGGCAACCGTCGTCGTCTTGAACGCCGTCCTTGTCCTCGGCCTTGTCGGGGCACTGGTCGTTGACGTCGAGGATGCCATCGCCGTCACGATCGGAGCTGCCCGGACAGCCGTCGGTGGCTTGAGGCGGCTTGCCATCCTCTTTTTCCGTGGGACAGCCGTCGACGGAATCGGGGTAGCCGTCGCCGTCGGTGTCGCGGTCGTACGTGTCGACGTCCACCGAGCTGCGCATGCGGCGCGCGGGCGCCTTGCTCTTGAAGTCGAGCAGGTTGGCGTACGTGCCGATTGAGCCCAAAATGCGGAAATCAGGCGCACCGTAGCCGGTGGTGAGGCGCGTGCCGGCGCCGACCTGCACGTAAACGCGGTCGCGCGGATCGATCGTGAAACGACCTTGCGCCAACCACTCGAGATCCGTGTTGGCGCCCGCGAAGAACTTGTTTTCGTCGTTCACCGACGACATGCCGGTGGTGCCCCAAAGCTCGCCACCAAGCCGCACTTTGCCTTCACGCAGCGGCAGGTAAGCGCCGAACGCCCAGCGTAAATCAGAGCCCAGGTACAGGCTGCCTGCGCTGCCGCCGATGCTGCCATCGGGGCGGAAGTGAGGGCCAAGGTTGCCGCTCAGGAAGAACTTGCCGAAATCGAGCTCGCTGGCGACATACAGCGAGCCGCTGGCGCCGCCGTCGCTGGCGAAAGCGCCGCGGTTGCCGGTAGGAGCAAATAGCGCGGCGCCCAGGCCGAACTTCAGCCACTCGCTGTCCGTCTCCCAAGTCTTGACGCGAAGATCCAGACGCAAATCGCTCACCGCGACCGGCGTGTCGCCAATCCCGCCGCCGCCAACGCCCTCGGACTGGGGGTCGTTGCCGTAAATGTTGAGCAGGTTGATCGGCAACGTCAGCCCCACCGTCAGACGCTTCAGGACCTGCGCGCCGCCCGTCAGGTAGGTGATGAACTGCCCTGCGACAGGGTTGTCGATGTGATTCTTGACGCTCGGATCGTCGGTGACGGTGTCGCTGCGTAGCGGGTTGTGGGTGTAACCCAACGCGCCGTTCACGAAGACGCGGTTCTCGGCCGACCCAACGGGGCGCCAGACCATGAAGCCGTCGTCGGGCGCGCCCGACAATTGGGCGCGATCGAGTTGGAAGTACGTTGCCTGGGCGCGGGCTTCGCCGAGGCCTAGTACTAAGGCGGAGGAGCCCAGGGCCACAGCCACCAGGGCGCGCGCACCGCGCGCGGTGGCAGAGCGACCAAGAGCGCACCGAGCTTGTTCCCGATAAGGCAGCACGGCGACGGAAAGTAGCCTGCCCGATTCGGCATTAGAAGCGATGATTTCGGCTTCGCCGTCTTCATTTGGCCCGAGGCTCGACCGGCCAACGGGTCAGCGCGGTGCGCCGACTTGGTCGGGAAAGTCCGCGAACACCTCGCAGACCCAGATTGACCCGTCCGGATCGATCGCGATTCCGATTCCAATTCTATCGAAACGCGGCTGAAGCAGGTTTTCGCGGTGCGAGGGGCTAGCCCACAAGGCGCGGTGCGCGCGCGTGATGTCCAGGGCGTGGGCGACGTTTTCCCCGGTTGCGAGGATGCTGAGCTCGGCCCCCTCGACGCGGCTGCGCGGGTCCCCGTCGCCCGCGTCGTGGGCGACGCGCCTTTGCTTGCGCATGGCCTGTGCGTGGCGGTCGGCGATACCGTCGAGCGTGGCGTCGCGTGCGAGGGCTGGGCTCTGCTCCGTTGCGCGCGCTTGATTCACCATGGCGAGCAGCGCGGCGGCGTTATCGGTGCCGCCGTCGAGCGGCTGCTTTGGCTCACCCGGCGCGGCGTCACCGAAGAACGAGGTAGGCGGTGCGACGTCGGCGTAGACGGTAGCTTCCAACACGGGGCGCGGGCCGCCTGCGACGTTGGCCAGGAGCTGAATCAAGAACGCTCCGGGGCGATCAGCATGGAAACGCGCGCGGGCGCGTTGGCCGTCGAAGCTCGTGGGCACCGCGTAGGGTGCGCCGCTCGGTCCGAGCACGATGACCTTGGCGTCGCTCGCCGTCACCAGCAAGTTGGCGTTGACCTCGACCCAGGTTCCGGACCGAATCTGCACCGGTAGCGGGTCGAGATCAGCGAGCGCGTCGACCGCCACTGCCGCGAGCACGCTGCGTTGCGGCGTTGTGGCAAGCGCAACGCCGCAACGCCGCTCGCCGCCGTCGTCGAAGCTGGTGAGCCAGGCGTGCATGCGCTCCACGGCCGCCGGGTTGTCCAAATCTCCGCCTTCCAGGGTCCACGCGCGCGGCCACACGTAGGGCGAGCCTTCGGCGCGGAGCGCGAAGCTTATTTCGGAGACGTCGAGCGCGGCGCTGCCTTCGGCCTGGCGCCGCGCGAAGCGCTCGGCAACGCGCGACAGCGCCGCGTCCCCGAGCTTGCACTGTCCGAAGAAGGCTGCGAGCGGCGCCGGAACCTGTGCGACACCGAGCGGTGACCGGGTGACGTCCGGGAAGCCGAAAACCTCGCCGCCGTCGCTGGCGAAGGCCGGCGTGGCTTGCGTGCGCGTCCCGCTCGTCGGCCCTCGGCTCGTTGGTGTGGCACTGCAGCCGCAAGCGCCGGCGAGGGCCAGCAGGATGAGCCCAGGCAGCGCTGGGGCGAGGCAACAAAGCACCAGTCTCGCGCAAAGGCTGCGTACCCGTGCGACCCAGGTTCGGCCCATGGACCGTTAGTAGCATGTTTCGGTCCTACGGCCGTTGCTCCTGCGGCGCATGGCGTCTACGCTCGCGCAGATTGGCTGGTCGCATAACCACTGCCGCAAAGGTCGGCGCTTTCGCTGTCGTGATGGTCGGCGCTGGCCTGTTCATCTTCCGCTATGTCACCAAGTCCGGTGAGAACGACGGTGGCTACGTCGTGTTCACGCGCATGAAGGACGCCAGCGGCATCGCCAAGATGTCGCAGGTGCGCATCGCGGGCATTCCGGTGGGGCGCGTGAAGAGCATCAAGCTCGATCACGACATTGCCCGCATCGACATCACGATGAACAAGGACGTGCCGCTGTTCGAGGATGCGTCGGCGGCCAAGGTCGCCTCCAGCCTGCTCGGCGAGTTTCAGATGAAGATTGCGCCGGGCACCGAGGGGCGTCGCAAGCTGAGGGATGGCGAGGAAATCCGGGTCGTGACCGAGGCCCAAACACCCGATGACCTGATGCGTCAGATGGCGGACATCGCCAGGGACGTGAAGGAGGTCACGAAAGCGCTGGCGAGTTCCGTGGGCACCGATCAGGGCAAAGCAGACATTCAGACGACGCTGCACAACCTGGCGCAGGTGACCGAAGCGCTCAACCAAACGGTGCGCGAAAATCGCACGGCCATTCACGAAATCGTCGTCAACACGCAGCAGATTTCGACCAGGAGCGCGCCCGAAATTCAGGCGATCTTGGAGAACGTGCGCGAGACCACGCGTGAGGTACGAGAGCTCGTATCCAGGGATCCGACCGGCAAGGGTGGCGACGCCGGTGAGGTGCGCAAGATCGTCGAGCGGGTCGACAGCGCCAGCAAGAACCTCGAAAACGCGCTCAAAAACGTCGACGACGTCACCGCGCGGCTGAATCGTGGCGAGGGCACGCTGGGCCGCCTGACCAAAGACGAAAAGCTGATCAACGAGGTCGAGGGCGCCGTCGAGAACGTGGGCGAGTTCTTGGGCGGCATCTCCCGTCTGCAAACCATCGTCAGCCTGCGCACCGACTACCAGTTTCTGGCCAGCACCGTGAAGAGCTACGTCGAGATTCGGCTGCAGCCACGCGAGGACAAATACTACCTGATTGAGGTCGTCAACGACCCCAAGGGTCTGGCGCGCTTCGAGCAGATTGACGTCGACACCACGAACCCCAACGACCCGCCGCACTACCGCGAAGTGCGCACGTTGACGACCAACTCGCTGCGTTTCTCGCTGCAATTCGCGCAGAGCTTTGGCCCTTTCACGGGGCGCTTCGGCATCAAAGAGTCGACCGGTGGCCTGGGGCTCGACACGTCGCTGTTCGACGGCCGCTTCGAGCTCCGCCAAGATCTCTACGGCTTCGGCGAAGTCGTGCTGCCCCGCTGGCGTATCTCGCTCGGTTACGAATTCATCAATCGTTTGTGGCTACTGGGCGGGGTGGACGACATCTTGAGCAATTCGCGGCGCGACTACTTCGTCGGCGGCATGCTCCGTTTCAACGACGAAGACCTGAAGACGATCTTGCCCTTCGCCAAGGCGCCCTAAGACTCGAGATTTTTTCACAGGGAGATCGGGAGATCGGGAGTCGTGCGAGCGTGAATTTGGGGCGCCGCTCAGTTACGTCACTCGCGTTGCGCCGAGCGGAGCCGTTACGCGCACGGAGCCGTTACGCCGAGCAGAGTCGTCACTCGCGTAGAGTCGTCACTCGCGTAGAGCCGTCACTCGCGTAGAGCCGTCGCTCGCGGCAAATGCTGCCCAGCCGTTGCATTCGGGCAACGCCCCGAATGTGGCAGGACCTAGGGGTCTTGGAAGGCCAGATCACGATCCGCGAACGAGAGGCGGGTCGGAAATCCGGCGAGCCCGGGCGCAAAACCCGTGGTTAAACCCGCGCGAGTCGCGACGAGCTTTGGGCCGCCGAGGTGAAACTAAGACCCCAACAAAAAACTCACCCCCCAGGCATCCCATGCCCAGGCCCCACGATCTTCGGCCACGCTGCCTCCGCGCTCCAGCCCGGATGAACGTGAGGCGGGTGATGGCATTCCGACGCGCAGAAGCTTGGGCTGGGCATTTTGACGAGGGTCTTGTCTTTGGGTGCGGCGACGTGTTTGGAGCCGGGACCGTGGCAGACCTCGCACTGCACGGAGGTCAGGTTTTCGACGTGCGTGACGGTGCTGCCGCCAGGCCTGCCGTAGCCGGTGACGTGGCAACCCACGCATTCCAGGTTGAATTCCTTGTGCTGACTCGAAAGCGTCGCGTAGGCGGCTGAGTGCGACGTCTGGTTCCAAAACTTGCGCTGCGACTCGTGACACTTCGTGCAGGCTTCCAGGCCCACGTAGCTGGCTTCGCCGGCGGCGGGCGCGGTGGGGGCCAGGTCTTTGAATGCCTCTTTGTTGTGCTCATTCACGCGCTGGTAGTACGCGGCAATGTGGCCTGAAACGGCAGCTTCGGAGCCGAGCTTGTCGGTAACTTCGACGGATTGAAATCTGAAAAAACTACCCTGCGCAGGCGGTTTGGCGTCCGGCAATTTCGCGAGCTCGGCCTGGAGGTTGGCCTGGTCTTGCTCGAGGGCAGCCAAGTCGGTCTTGTTGCCACCCTGTTCCAGCCGCGTTTTGATTTCGCGCAGGCGCCTGCCAATCTCGAGCTTGCGTTCGGTCGCTTCGAGCCCACTACCGTCCGCGAAATCGAACGACTGCCCCCGCACGTACAGGTCGACGACGCCAAGCGACTGCAGATGGTTGGGCGTCTCCACCACCAGCGTCTTGCCTACGAGCGTCGGCGATTGCGGCGGATCATTGGCTTCCCCCTCGTCGAAGGGTTTGCCCAGCACGGCGACTTCGAAGCCTGGCAATGACTCGATCAGGCGCAAAGCTTGGCCGCGCGGCATAGCGGCCAGCAGGATATCTAGCTCAGCGCCTTTGGCTTTCAGCTCCGCCAGAGCAGTCTTGGCAGCTGCTGCTGCGTCGCTGAATTCGACGCCAGTCGGGGCCTTGCCAGCGATGAGCGGTAGGCTCACCCCGACCAGGCCCACCTTCATGCCCGAGACCTCGAGCAGCTTCGTGCCGGCGACCTTGACGCCCTTCAAGTTCGCGCCGAGCAGCGTCGCTC
>JAYUYU010000817.1:0-20631 GCA_043752365.1 Myxococcales bacterium
TCGTGCGCGCAAGCGACGCGCGCGTCGCGGTGGCGGCCGTCGAAGCGCTTTCCCGCCACGCCGATCCCCGCCGTTTGTCGTCGTTGTTCGACGGCTTGCATCACGCCGAGCCGGAGGTCGTGAAGGCTTCCATGTTCGCCATCGCAGCCGAGCCGGATCCGCGCGTGATCGTCCATTTAGGCGCCTGCCTGGACCAACCGGCCTGGGACGTGCGGCGCTTGGCCGCAGATTTGCTGGGCCGCGCGCCCAGCGAAGCGTCTGCCGCGCTACTGCGCGCTCGGCTTTCCGTCGAACAGGACCCGATGGTCAAGGACGCCCTAGCCCGCGCGCTCGAGAGCAGCGGCCAGCGTCGCAGCCGGCCGCCTCGACGGCCCCAGGGAGAGCCCTGAGCGTGCGCCAGGTACCGGGCCAATTTCGGCGCATGTCGTTAGAGGACTTTCGCCTACTGCGCGACGTCGTCTACGAGCACGCCGGGCTCGTGTACGACGAGTCGGCGCTAACGCTGTTCGATCGACGCTTGGGCGAGCGACTGGAAGCGTTGGGGTTACCCAACTACCAGGCCTACTATAAATACTTACGCTTCGACGCCCGCAACCACCAAGAAATGGAAGAAGCGGTCGAGCGGCTGACCACGAAAGAAACGTACTTCTTTCGTCAGGAGTACCAACTGCGCGCGTTTCAGAGCGAGCTTCTGCCAAGGCTCGAGCAAGTCAACGCTCGCACGCGGCGCTTGCTGGTCTGGAGCGCCGGTTGCTCGACCGGGGAGGAGGCCTACACGTTGGCCGCGCTGATCTTGGAGTCCGAGCGCTTCGATGGCTGGGACGTGCGGGTGATCGGCACTGACCTTTCCAAACAATGCGTGGCTCACGCCCGGCGCGGAGTTTATCAAGCAAGCTCGCTGCGGGCGACGTCGGCCCGTGACAAGACCCGCTATTTTTTCGAACTCGACGACGGCTTTCATGTCACCGATTCTGTCAAAAAGCTCTGTCAATTCGGGCAGATGAACCTGTTCGATATCGGGCGTGGCAACTTGGTAGGGCGGGTAGACGCCATCTTCTGCCGTAATGTTCTGATCTATTTCGACGTTCGATCCAGGAAGCGCGTGATCGATAACCTGTACCAGCGCCTAACGCCGGGTGGCTACCTGATGCTCGGCCATTCGGAGTCGCTCTTGAATCTGAGCACCGCGTTCGAGCTCGTGCACTTGCGCGATGACCTCGTGTACCGAAAACCGCTCGGCGCCGAGCGCACGGGAATGCCTTAAATGCGCGCTACTGCAGGCTTACCGCTGCGTGTGCTGGTCGTCGACGACTCGGTCTTCAATCGCCGCAGCATCGGCGAAATTTTGGCGCAGAGCCCCGAAATCGAAGTCGTGGGCAAGGCCGCCGATGGTGAAGAGGCGCTGCGCCTAGTCGCGACCTTGAAGCCCGACTGCATCACGCTCGATCTCGAGATGCCCCGCATGGACGGCTTCACGTTCTTGCGTATCTTGATGACCAAGATGCCGACGCCGGTAGTCGTCGTCTCGAGCTACAGCCAAAAAGAGAACGTCTTCAAGGCGCTCGAGCTGGGCGCGCTGGACTTCGTCGCCAAGCCCGAGCGCTTCTCGGACCCCGATTTGGGCGGCATTCGCGAGCAGCTGGTCAGCAAGGTTTTGCTCGCTCGCAGCGTGCGTCTGGGCTTGCCGGCGACACGCCGGGCGCTCGACCTGTCGCCGGCGCCACTCGAGCTACGCCCACAGAAGCAGCTCGTCCCGCCCAAGAACGTGATCGCCATCGCGTCGTCCACCGGCGGCCCCAGCGCGCTGATGGAAATCTTCACGCGCTTTCCGGCCAACTACCGAAACGCGATCGTGATCGCCCAGCACATGCCGGACAAGTTCACGCGCACCTTCGCCGACCGGCTGGCACGCCGCGGCGCGCTCAAAGTGAGCGAGGCTCAGGACCAAGACGTGGTGAGCGAGGGCGTCGGTTTCGTGTGCCCTGGCCGGCACTGTATGGAGCTCGAGGTGTCGTCGCGCGGCACCATGAAGCTGAAAGTGACGCCGCCCGGCGAGCGCGATCGCTACGTGCCGTCGGCGGATCGCCTGCTGACGAGCGTGGCCGCTGGTTTGGGACGCCGCGCGGTGGGCGTCATCTTGACCGGCATGGGTGACGACGGCGTCGAGGGCGCGAGGCGCATCATCGAAGGCGGCGGCATGGTCATCGCCGAGAGCGAAGAGTCGGCGGTCGTTTACGGCATGCCGGGCGCAGCGGTCCGCGCGGGCGTGGCCAGCCAAAGCCTACCGCTGACGGAAATCGCCGACCTGCTCGCCAGGCTCTGACGCTGCGAGCGGAATCAACGGGAAAGTCTTTCCGCCTCCCCAGCCGCTTCGCAGGCTTCGTGGGTCTGTGGAATGAATGCGAGGCCCGATGGGTTATGGGCCTCAGAGTGAAGCAAACCATGTCGAAACTGAGCTACGGGTTCGTTTCTGCGGTGACCTTGGTTTTGGCCGCCAGCGGCTGCGCCCGCGGCGGCGCTCTCTCCAAAGGCGAGGTTCGCCCCGAGCCGGGGCATTCTGAGACGACGGTGCTGGCCCACCCCGCGCTGACCCAGGTTGGTGGCAGCGTCTCGATCGCCGACGTCGCCGAGCGAGTGCTGCCCTCGGTGGTCACGGTCTCGACGACGGTCGTCCAGCAGCAACCGTCCATGCTGCCGTTCTTTGGAGGCGGCTCCAACCAACGTCAGTCGCAGGGCATTGGCTCGGGGGTGATCGTCTCGGCTGATGGCTACATTCTGACCAACAACCACGTCGTAGCGGAGGCCAAGCAAATCAAAGTCACCGTCTCGGACAAGCGCGAGTTCGACGCCACCGTGGTCGGCACCGATCCGAAGAGCGATTTGGCCGTGATCAAAATCACGGGCGCGCCGGCAGGCCTGCGTCCGGCGGAATTCGGCGATTCTTCGAAGCTTCGCCTAGGCGACGTTGTGCTGGCCATCGGCAACCCGCTGGGCGTCGGCCAAACCGTGACTATGGGTATAGTCTCGGCCAAGGGCCGCGCGGACTTGGGCATCACCGCCTACGAAGATTTCATCCAAACCGACGCCGCCATCAATCCTGGCAACTCCGGCGGGGCGCTCATCAATACCGAGGGTAAGCTGGTTGGCATCAACACCGCGATTTTGTCGCGCAGCGGCGGCTACCAAGGCATCGGCCTTGCCATTCCAACCAGCATGGCGCAGCCGATCATGGAAACCTTGAAGCAGTCGGGCAAGGTCTCGCGCGGCTTTTTGGGGGTCGGCATTCAAGACGTTGATCGCGAGCTGGCGACGGCGCTCAAGCTCAGCCAGCAAAACGGCGTGCTACTGACCGACGTGCGCAGCGGCGGACCTGCTGGCAAGGCTGGGCTCGCGCGCGGTGACGTGGTCGTGAAGGTGGGTGGAACGCCGGTTACTTCGACTGGACAGTTCAGGAATTTGATCGCGTCGAGCGGCGTCAAGAAGAAGGTCACGCTCGAGGTCGTTCGCGACGGCAAGTCACAGACGTTCGGCGTCGAGCTCGGTGAAGTACCCGACGACGGTCGGGAAGCGGCGCTTGGTCCGCAGACTGGCGCGCCTCAGGCCACGACTGGCGGCGCTCTCTCTGGGGTAACGTTCGAAGAGCTGACGCCCGAGCACCGCCGAACGCTGGGCCTAAGTCCCGACGCGCCGCGTGGCGTCGTAATCACCGACCTTTCTCAGGGCAGCTCAGCGGCCAAGGCGGGCCTCCGCCCGGGCGACGTGGTGCTGGAGCTGAACCGGGTCGCGGTGGATTCGCTGGCGAAGTTCAAGGAGCAGTACGCCAAAGCCCCGGGCGACGCGCTGCTTTTGGTGCAGCGCCGCGGCGCTACGCTGTTTCTAGTCGTGCGTAAGTAATCCGCCCACCCCGCGACACCTGGCTGGCCCGGCCACTCTTGGGCTACGCTACCCGGCCTGATGGTTGGTCCCCGCGCACCGCAGGGCAGCGTACCGATGATGCCACCGGCGCGCGGCTCGCAGGCGAGTTTCTCGGATGCTTTGTCCGAAGGCATGCCGAACTCGCGGCGTTGCCCGGCGTGTGATCGGCGGTTTCCCGCCGCTTTCAAGGTTTGCCCGCACGACGCGACGCCGCTCGAGGACGCGCCGGACGACGAAGATCCGATGATTGGCGCGGTGCTGGGCGGCTCGTACGAAGTCATTCGCATGGTGGGCGAAGGCGGTATGGGGCGCGTGTACGAAGCGCGCCATCAACGGCTCACCACCAAGCGCTTCGCCGTGAAAATGTTGCACCCCGATTTGGCGCGCCAGCCAGACGTGGTCACGCGCTTCCAGCGCGAGGCCGAAGCGTCCAGCGTGTTGTCGCACCCGAACGTCGTCGACGTCTTCGACGTGAGCTCGAGCGCGGACGGACGCCCGTACATCGTGGCAGAGCTGCTGCAGGGTGAAGAACTCGGCAACCACCTCAATCGCGTGAAGGTCATGACCGCTTCGGGCGCCGCTCACGTCGTGCGCCAGATTTGTGCGGCGCTGGGTGCGGCGCATGCGGCCGGCATCGTGCACCGCGACGTGAAGCCGGAGAACGTGTTTCTGACCGGCGACGGCGCGCACGTCAAAGTGCTGGATTTCGGCATCTCCAAGGTCGGCGACAACAAAGACGGCCTGACCAAGACCGGCACCGTGATGGGCACGCCCGACTACATGGCGCCCGAGCAAGCGCGCGGCGATAAGGTCGATGCGCGGGCCGACATTTACGCCGCCGGCGCCATTCTGTATCGGGCCTTGACGGGCAAAAAGCCGTTCGAAGGCTTGGACGATCCGATGGCCACGCTGACCGCGGTGCTCACGCAAGAGCCGCCACGCCCAACGGAGCACAACCCAGGCGGCGTGCCGCTGGCGCTCGAGTTGGTGATCCAGAAGGCCATGGCCAAGAATCCGGCCGAGCGCTTTCAGTCGATGGCCGAGCTCGACGCCGCGCTGGTGCCTTTCGACGAGCAAACGCAACCCATCGACGTGGTGCCCGGCTCTGGCGTCGTCGATCGCTCGACCGTTGGGACGGCCAAGACGGTGCTGCGCCAGTCGGCCGCGACCGTGCACAGCGCCAACATGGATGAAGCCATGCGCTCGGTGAAGTTGGCGCGGCCGGGCTTGGTGTTCTTCACCGGGCTCGGTGGCTTATGGCTGCTGGCGGGCACGCTGGTCACGGTGGCCAGCGCCATTCGGCTAGTGCGCAGCGGCGCCGATTTGACGCAGTCCGAGGCCATCATCAGCATGATCGGCGCGTTAGGCGCGCTGGGCACGCCGGCGGCTTTATGGATTCGCCACCTCAAGCGTGAAGTTTGGCCCAGCACGCCCCGCGCTATCGAGGCAGGGCAGCGGTTGCGGCGTACCGTGCTGTACAGCGCCGCCACGGCCGGGATCGGCGCGCTGATCGTGCAGCTCTTCGAGGTGGTGCTGAAGCGTCAAGGCGAGGGCGTGGCGCGCCCCGGTTGGGCGCTCGCGATCATTGGAGCGGCGCTGTTCGTCGGCGTCGTTACCTGGGTCGCGCTGCGCCGTCGTGTTGCCAAGGGCTAGGTCGCTACGCGCTTGCGCTACTTCTTTTTGGCCGCGGCCAAGCGCTCACGCAGCTTGGCGGCGTAGCCCGGCTTGTTGATTTGGCGCGCGCGTCCGATGGCCAGCGCGTCGTCCGGCACGTCTTCGGTAATGGTGCTGCCCGTGCCCACGTAGGCGTTTTTTCCGATCACGACCGGAGCGATGAGCTGCGAGTCGCTGCCGATGAAGGCGCCTTCGCCGATGGTGGTTTGGCGTTTCACGAAGCCGTCGTAGTTGCAAACGATGGTGCCGGCCCCGATGTTGGCGCGCTCACCCACGTCGGCGTCCCCCAGGTAAGCCAGGTGGTTGGCCTTGGCGCCGCGACGGACGCGCGTCTTCTTGGTCTCGACGAAATTGCCGATGTGCGCTTCGGCCTCGATCTCGCTCTCGGGCCGCAGGTGAGCGAACGGGCCAAGCTGGGCGCGCTCGCCCACGCTACTCTGCGAAATCACGCAATATGGCTTGATTTCGACGTTGGCGCCGATCAGCGCGTCGGTCAGCACGCAGCCAACGTCGACGCGCGTGCCCGCGCCGATTTGGGTCTTGCCGCGCAGGCTCACGCCAGCGCCAATCTCCGCGTCGGCGGAGATTTCGATGCCGCTGTCGATGCGAGCATCGCCGTGAACCGTAACACCTGCTTTGCGGTGTTCGTCGCGATGGCGCGCGAACAGTAGCTCTTCGGCGCGGCCCAAGTCCGCGCGGTCGTTGACGCCCAGCAGCGCCTCGGCTTCGCCCAGCACCGGCGCGACGCGCGAAACTTTGGCCATGCTGGCCACGATGTCGGTCAGGTAGTACTCGCCCTGGGCGTTGTTCGGCTGCAACAAGGCTACGGCCGCGCGCAGCTTTTCGGTGTCGGCGGCGTACATGCCAGCATTTACTTCGCGAATCGCGCGCTCGGCGTCGCTCTTCAGGTCTCGCTCTTCGCGCACTTCGACGACCGCGCCGGCCGCGTCGCGCATCACGCGGCCGTAGCCAAACGGCACCTCCAACAGCGCCGTCAAAATCGACAGCTCTTGGCCGGGTAGGTCGAGCGCCGCCAACAGGCCGACCAAGTCTTGGGCGCGGAGCAGCGGGGTGTCGCCGTAGAGGATGAGCGTACGGGCGTGTTTGACGGCGCAAAGGCCTGCCCGCACCGCGTCGCCGGTGCCACGCGGCGGGTCTTGCACTGCGACCGAGATGCGTTCCTTGCCGTAGCGGGCTTCCAAGGCTTGGGTGAGCTCGGGCTGCCCGCTGGTTACGACCACCACCTGGTCGGCGCCGGCCTCGAAAGCGGCCGCGACCGGGTAGTCGACCAGGGGGCGGCCGCACAAAGGATGCAGCACCTTGGGCAGGCTGCTCTTCATGCGCGTGCCCTTGCCAGCCGCTAAAACGATTGCCGAAAGCCGAGGCGCGCTGGTCGTCATGGTCCCTTTTCGCATGCCCCGGCGGCCGCTCCGAGAAAAAACCTCGCCCAGCCGGACACCAACGGGGTGGTATGCAATCTGTCCAAGCCGTGAGCGATAACGCGCAGTCGACCCAGGCCGCCCGCCCCGAAGACGCCCTCGTGCTCCAGTGTGGGGAGCTAGCGCTCGAGCTGTGGCCCAGCATCGGCGGTTGCGTGGCGGGGTTTTCTTGGCAGCGCGCCGGGCGCCGCATCGAGCTCATGCGGCGCGCCACCCCACGGGGTTTGCCGGAGCGTGACGGCCGCGAGCTAGCCAGCTTTCCGCTTTTTCCGTTCTCGAATAGGGTGAAAGACGGACGCTTCTCGTTCCAGGGCAAGCAGGTCGAGCTGCTGCGCAACACCCCTCCGGACCACCCAATCCACGGGCACGTTTGGCAGCGGCCCTCCAAGTTGACGTCGAAGACCGCCACCACGGCGGAGCTTACGTGTCACTACCCCGGGGCTGATTGGCCGTGGGCCTACACGGCCACGCAACGTTTCAGCCTGTCTGCGGACGCGCTCAGCGTGGAGCTTCAGCTCACGAACGACAGCGACTCTGCCATGCCTTGTGGTTTTGGCATGCACCCGTACTACGACCGTACCGACCGCGTGCGGCTGCAGGCGGTGGCGCCCGTGCGCTGGGTCGGTAGTCAGTACCTGTTGCCCGAGTGGAGCGAGCCTGTGCCCGAGGCCTGGAATTTCACCGAGCCGCGGGAGCTGTCGCCGCTTGCCGAAATGGACGGTTGTTTTGGGCAGTTTGGTGGCAGGGCGCGCCTGGAATGGCCCGAGAAGGGCGTGGCGCTCAGCGTCGAAGCCGAGCCCATTTTCGGGGTTTTGATCGCCTACGTGCCCAAGGGCCAAGACTTTTTCTGTCTGGAAACGGTCTCCAACGTCAACGACGCCTTCAACCTCGAAGCGCGCGGTGTCGCGGGCAACGGCACCATCGTGCTCGCCCCGGGCCAAAGCGCGCGCGGCAACATCCACTATCGCCCAAGCTCGTTGTAGCGGAATCGGACCGAGGCGGCGTCCGCATCGGTCCGCACGGTGGCAGGGTCGTAGCGGGCTTTCGCAGTCGCGATTGCGACATGATTTGTGCAATGATTTCGCGGCGCATCTTCGCGAAACTGACGCAGTCGCAATTGCGACTGCGCGCTTCGGGCGGCTCACTTGGCAACGAGCATGACCCGCGTCGCTACGATGCGGTCGAGCTGGTCGTGCAAGCCCTCATCCTGTTGAACGTAGCTGCGAACCACTGCCACTTCCAAGCAGGCGAGTGTTTCGCGCGCTGATCCCAGGGCGTTGTGGTAGCGCGCGGCGCGATTCCTTCCGCGGCTGTACATGCCTTCTGCGAGATTGAGGGCGACTGAGCTACTGCAACGCCGAAGTTGGCGTGCAAGATCTCGATCGCTGAGCTCAAGGCGGCGGAGTGCAGGTTGGAGCTGCTTCAAAACGGCTAAGACGACGTGATAGATGCGGAGCATGTTGCTTTCCTTCTGGCGCGCTCAACTGCACGCCATCAGAGCAGGCAACCTATGACGCTCAGGCAAAGAGAAGACTTGTAGAGTCGTCAACTCGTGTGCCTCGATGCAGCGGCGACCGGATGCACTCCCGCGTCGCGGACGCGCCACGCGGACCCCGCGATCCGCTCGCGCAAACGCTGAGCGCTTCACACCCACGCCCCCGGAATTACCGATTGCCGCTACAAAAGCTTCTGCAAACGGGCTGCATTTCGGCAGCCCAACGAAGTGAGACCCATGCGGAGCCCATGGCCCGATCCCAATCCAGGGACACGCCTCAGAATGCCGCGTCGCCGGGCGCTAACTTGGCGCGCTCGGTGTACACGATCATGCGCTCGCCCGGCGCCACCTGGTCGCTGCGACCTCGGCGGTTGACGCGCTCCATTTGGCCGACGGTCATGCCGTAGCGTTTGCCGATGCTGGTCAAGGTGTCGCCCTGGCGTGCGGCTATCAGCAAGCGCTTCTTACCGTTTTGGCCCTCGAAATGGTCGCAAAACTCCGGGCTGCCAGCCACCAGAATTTTCGCGTGTGCTTCGGGCACGTGGAGCACTTTCGACAAGTCGGTGTTCTTGGTGACGAAGACTTGCAGGCTCATGCCCGGCTCCAGCCGTGCCTGCACGTCGAGCGAGTTCCAATCGGCCAGCTCGTCCGCGGTGACGCGAAATGCCGTCGCGACCCCGCTCGCGGTGTCGCCCGAAACTACGCGGTAAAAGACCCGTTTGCGATCGGGGTATTCGACGCTACGGCCGGGCACCACCACCAGCTCCGCTGCGGTGGTCGGGTCCGGCTCCAACGCGCGCGCGACGCGCGGCACCAGCAACACCGTGCCGGCTGTCAGCACCTCGTCCGCAGCGACGCGGTTCTTCTCGCGTAAGTCGCGCTCGCTGGTGCCGTAAGCGCGCGCAATACGCTCGACGGTTTCGCCGGTCTTTACGACGTACGGCTCCAGGCCGTCGTCGCTCGGTGCTTGGCTAGACGTCCACTTGGCGCCAGAGCCGAAAGGCACGCGCACGCGGTAGGAGCGGCGGGCGCCACCGGGCGCAGCGGGCGGTGTCCGACCAGCCAAAAATTGCGGATTCAGCGCCTCCAGCCCAGCGGCGGCGCCACCTGTGGCGCGCGCGATAGCCGACAGTGGCACGGAAGGGCCGACGACCACGACATCGAAGCGCTCCGGCGGATCTTCGGTCACGCTGTCGAGGCCGAAAGCGCGGCGATTGTTCATCAGCACCGCAGTGGCCAGAATCTTGGGAACGTAAAGCGTGGTTTCCCAGGGAATGCCGGCCTCGTAGCGCGACAGCTCCCAGAAGTTGTTGGTGTTGAACTTGCGCACCGAGCGCGAGAGGCCGCCGTAGCCCATGTTGTAGGCTGCCATGGCCAGCTCCCAGCTGCCGAAGCGTCGATACAGGTCGCTCAGGTAGCGCAGGGCCGCCTGCGTGGAACGCTCGGGATCGAGTCGCTCGTCGACCCAGCGATCGACGGTCAGGCCGTAGCTGCGGGCGGCGTCGGGCATGAATTGCCACAACCCCGCGGCGCCAACGGGCGACGCGATGCTCGGGTTGTGCCCACTCTCGATCAAGCTGAGCCAAACCAGATCGACCGGTAGCCCTGCGCGTCCCAGCTCGGCCTTGATGGCGGGACCGAAGCGGCCGGACTTTTTGGCCCAAATCCGCGCGATAGAGCGACCGCTCGGCGTGTCGCGATAAAAGCGCAGGTAGCGTACGACGCGCTCGTCGTAGCGCGTGGGCAAGTCGGGTTGGCTGAGGCTACGCAGCCAGCTCGCGTCGTTGCTTGTCGTCGTGTCGCTGCCAGCACTGCTGGTGACGCCGGGAGGTAGACCCGAAGCGTCGACCTCGGGTCCCGACCTGGTGGGCGCCGCAAAGTCGAAGCCCAGTTCGACGCCGGCCAGGGGCTGCGGGAACAGCACGCGCTCGGCTTCGCGCAGGCTGCGAAGCTCCGGATCGTCCTTGCCGCGCTTGACCTGCTCGTCGCTCGGCGCCCCGCCCGTGATGTGCTGGCGTGCGCTTTCGTCGGGCGTGCCTCGCGGGGAGCCCGGTGGCAGCGACGCCGCGGGCTTGGTCGGGGGGCGACCCTTCTGATGCGCGCCGGCGGGCGCAGGGCTCAGCGGTTTGGCCGGCGCAGGGCTTGGCGCTGGTTCCTTGGATTCCCTGGCTGGAAGCGGAGCCACGCTGCGACTGCCGGCGCCTCGCGCCACGTCGGCGGCCGGCCTGGCGGTGGCTAAGGGCTTGGTGGCCGGAGCGGTTTCCTCCCGCGGCGGCGCCTCTTTCGGCGGAGCCGCTTCTTTGGGGGGAGGCGGCGGTTTGTCTTTGGGGGGAGCAGCCTCTTTGGCCGGCGGCGACTTTTTCTCGGCTTTGGCCGCATCGGGCTTGGCGGCGGGGGCCGCAGGCGCGGCAGGAAGGCTGCCCGACTTCGCCTGCGCGGCGGCCAGGGCCGGGCTCAAACAGAGCCCGAGCCATAGCGAGTAGCGCGCCACCAGCGATCGCATCCCCGAGGCTTAACGGACCTCGGGCCGCCCGGCAAACATAGCGGGGCCCGGCTCAGCCTTCGTTGGAGGCGGCGCGAACGAGCGGGAGGACGGGGCCGGGGGTGCTGGGCAGGTCGTGCTGCATGCGGCGACGCTTCACCTCGAGGTACGAAGCCGAAAACGGGTTGGCCGGAACCAGCAAGGGCACGCGTCGCTCGACATGGACGCCCAGTTCGCGGAGGGCGGCCATTTTTAGCGGGTTATTCGTGAGAAGCTCCACCGATTCGACGCCCAGGTTGCGCAGCATGGCGGCAGCCACGTCATAGCTGCGGGCGTCGACCGGCAGGTGCAAAAGCTCGTTGGCTTCGATGGTGTCTGCGCCCTTGGCCTGTAGCGCGTAGGCGCGCACCTTGTTGGCCAGGCCGATGCCGCGGCCCTCTTGGCGCAAATAAAGCAGCACGCCCACGCCGCGCCGGGCGATTTCCGCCTGAGCGCGCTCGAGTTGCTCGCGGCAGTCGCACTTGAGCGAGCCGAACACCTCGCTGGTCAGGCACTCCGAATGGATGCGTACCGGAATGCTGCGTTGCCCGCGGACATTGCCCATGACCAGCGCGCAATGCTCGCGGCTGAGAGCGGGGTGCGCCTCGGTGTCCTCCCAGTCGAACACGTGCAAGTCGAACGTGCCGTAACGAGTGGGGATGGGCGCACGCGCCTGGTGCTCGAGCCTAGAGTCACGCTCGTGTGAGCCGAACGGGGACATCGCGAAAACTTTGGACAACATGGTGCGAGGGCTGACGGGGGTCAAGTTGGGCGCCACGCCCCTTGTCACGGCCCTGCACGGCGCGGAACGGCTCCCGAACTTCGACAAAGCTTTAAAATAGCCGACTCGAGCACCGCCTGAGGGGGGCGCCTGGTGCCGCCTTTGAGCTCCAAATCGAGACGCGCGAGCAGCTCCGGCCAACGCTCGAGGTCGGCCCGGGGCAGCGCCTTGACCTGCTGGCTCAGCTCACGGGCCTTGAAAGGGGGCGCCCCAGCGCGAATGGCCGCTTGGTCGGGCGAGGCGCCAGAGCGGAGCGCCGAGTCGAAGCGCAGCAGCTGTCGCGTCGACCAGGCCAGCACGCCGAGCAGGCGCAGGCCGCGGTCCTGGGGGTCGTAGACGTCGGCCAGGGCCGCCAGGGCGGCGCCGGCATCACGCCGGCCCACCGCCGCAACCAGCTCCCACACACTGGCCGCCCGCAGCCGCACGATGCACGTCGCCACGCTGTCTTCGATGATTTCGTTGCCGTCGCCCACGTAGAGGCACAGGCGCTCTACCGCGTCAGCCACGGGTGAAAGCTCCGGGCCCGTGAGCTCCGCCAGCAAATCGGCCACGCTGCTACTGATTTTGCAGCCGCGCCCGGCGACGCGCCGTTCAATCCAATGAGGCAAATCTGCGCGGGCCAAGGCCTCACACGCCACTAAGAAGCCGTCGGCTTTTGCCTGGGTGTACAGCTTGCGACGCTTGTCCACGCCAGCGCCGAACAGCACCAACACCGTGCTGGGCGACGGCGCCTTGGCGTAGTCGCACAGCTTCTCGAACGGATCCTTGTCGGTTAGCTTGCCCTCGCTCTTGCCGCCCGACTTGGGCTCCCAGCGCTCGAGCCCGCGCAGCAGCACGAAGCGGCGCTTGGCCATCATGGGCAGGGTGCGGGCGGTCGACAGCACGCGATCAACGTCGGCCTCGCCGGCTTGGTACTGGTCCTCGTTCAGGCCGGTGATGCCGCCTTTCAGGGCGGCCGCCTTCAGCGCCAGCACCACGCCGCTCGCCAGGTAGGCTTCTTCGCCGGCGACCAGGTAAACGGGACGCAGCTCGCCTTTTTCGGCCTCGGCAAGCGCTTGATCCGGCGTCACCGACCGCTTCTATCACGGCGGCATTGGAACGTCGCGCCGCGCCGTAGTAAAGCGGCGGCGTGTGGTCCCAGCGCGTCTTCGACGCACGACAGCTGAGCCGTGAGGCATCGCTCGTAGCCATCGGCAATTTCGACGGCGTGCACCGCGGGCACCAAGCCGTGCTCGCGCAGGCCATGCGTCTGGCGCGTGAAGCCGGGCTGGTGCCGCGGGTGCTCACCTTCGATCCGCACCCCGCGGTCGTGCTCGGCCGCGCTGCGCTGCCGGCGCTCACCAGCTTGCCGCGTAAGCTGGAGTTGCTGTGTCGCCAAAGCCAGGAGCTACAGGTCGTGGTCGAGCCGTTCACGCACGAGCTCGCCAAGACCGAGCCAAGCGCATTCACGCGGCAGCTGCTGGTCGACGCGCTGAGCGCCAAGGTCGTGTTGGTGGGCGAGAACTTTCGCTTCGGGCGGGGGCGCGCCGGCGACTTCGCCATGCTCCGCGAACTCGGGGAAGAGCAGGGCTTCCAAGCGCACGCGACGGCGCTCGAGTGCGACGCCCAGGGGCCGGTCTCCAGCACCAGGGTTCGGGTCGCGCTCGAAGCCGGGGACCTCGACGCCGTAGAGGCCTTGCTCGGTCGGCCGCACGCGTTGACGGGCCTGGTCGTGCCCGGCCAGGGGCGGGGGCGTGGTGTCGGGGTGCCGACCGCCAACCTCAGCGAGTTGTCGGAGGCTTTGCCACCGCACGGCGTGTACGCGGTGCTGGTCGATCACAAGCGCCACGGCGCGTTCGTGGCGTTGGCGGCGGGCGTCGCGAACTTCGGTGTGCGGCCCACGCTGGGCGCCGGGCCGAGCTTCGAAGTCCACCTGTTCGATACGTCGCTCGATCTTTACGGCCAGGAGCTGCGTGTGCACTTGTTGGGCCGGCTGCGCGAAGAGCGAAAATTTTCGGGTGTGGACGAGCTCGTCGCCCAGATCAAGCGCGATATCGCAGCCGCCCGTGCCCTCACGGCGTCGCGCTTGGCGGATCCCAGCGCCCTTGGGGCATGGTACTAATCCGCCCGCCATGGACTTCGACCCCGCCGAGCTCGATACCCTGTCGCGTGAGGATTTGATCCTGCGCGCTCGAGCGCGCGGGGTCGAACGCCCCGAGCAAATGACGCGCGTCGAGCTGCGCGACGAAATCGTACGCCGCAGCGAGCCCGATCTCGAACGCCAACGCCGGTCGCGCGGCTGGCTTGGGGTCGCACGCGATCTTCTAGCCAGCGTCGTCGAATCCGGACTCAACCTGCCCGACGCAGCTGCGGCTATCCGTGGCGAGGGCAAAGGTGAGAACGATTTTCAGGGCCCGCCTCCCGTGGCCACAGTTACGTTGGCTGAAATTTACGCCGCGCAGGGGCACTACGAACAATCCTTGCGCATGCTCGACGAAGTCATCGAGCGCGAGCCCGAGCACGCATCGGCTCGCTCGCTGCGCGAGCGCATCGCCGAAGAGCGCGATCTCGGTCCCGGTCGCCGTCGCAAGGTCGTCGACACCAAGGCCGAAACCATCGTTACCCCCCAACCCCCCGCCGTCGCATTCTCGCCCGACCCCGCCGCAGCGATTCCGACCGCGGTCTCGACTCCAAAGTCGGCTTCGGAATCGGTCTCGGCTCCGCCTTCGGACTCGGTCTCCTCTGACAGGTCCCCGGTCTCGGTCGCCGCTCCGGTCTCGGTCGCCGCTCCGGCCCCGGTCGCCGGTCCCCCGGTCTCCGGTCCCCCGGTCTCCGATCCCCCGGTCCCCGGTCCCCCGGTTTCCAGTCCCCCGGTCTCCAGTCCCCCGGTCTCCAGTCCCCCGACCCCCGTCTCCCCCTCGCTCCTGGTGCTGCAAACCTCGGACCGGGCCTTCGTTTATTGGCGGCTGCCCGCCCTTTCGGACTCGCTGCGCCTCCGCGCCGTGACGGTCTCACCGACTCCCGAAGATCCGCGCGTCGCCGAACAGGATCTGCCTATCACAGCTGCGGTGGGCGGCTTTTGGCTCTCGCGCTTCACGCCGGGAACCGAAGTGCGCGCCGCGGTCGGCGAGCTATCGAAGGAAGGCTTCAGCCCCGTCGCCGTCGCGCGCGTCTTCGACACTGCTTCCGAGCTCGCCTTCGATCCTCTCGGTATCGAAGCCGATCCGGATCTCGAAACGGCCGCCCGCACCGCTGCAGGCCTCTAGCAGACTTAACCCGCGTTCACGCACGCACGCTCGGCTCGGCTCGGCTTGGCCCCACTTCGAAAAAGGCACCCCCGCGGCGCCAATCCATGTCGCGAATGCGACATGGATTCCTGAATCAATTCGCGCCAAAATTGCCGTCGGCTGACGTTGTCGCAAATGCGACATGCGCCGTCCGGTTGGCCTCGCCGTAGTGGCCACGGTGGGGCCAGGTCGCCAGTCACGACCAATCGAAGTCCGCAAGAATTTTCGAAGTCAGAGTCTCTCCGCCCGGGCCCCACGCGCGACTGGGTGGGCAGGCCTGCCGCCCGAGTCAAAGACGCAGTCGCATTTTGGACAACGTCATTTCGTCCCCGCCCTTGGCCGAAATTGTTGGTGAATTTCTGTCCGAATTGCGACATCGAACTGCAAGCCGAAGTGACTCGCTTTGTCCGCGAATTCGCGCGACGCGGGTTGCTTCCATCGCTGGCGTCGGCGGATTCCAGCAATGCTTCCAGGAAACTTGCTCAAGCCACGAAACTCGGGACGCGCGCGACCGATGGGGCAGCATGGGCAGGTTCTGGGGCACGGTTTTGTGGATGTTGAGCGGGAATTGCGCGGTTGCGACGAACGCCTGGAGCCAGTCGCTCCCGCTCGATGTGTCTGCAAACGGGCACTCCGAAGTCGCGCTGCACGCTCGCTCTACCCGCGCGAGCGCGCGCGCCGAGCAAGCGGTGTGGCTTAGCGTGACGTTGCCCCTCGATCAACCGGCATTGCCCCGCGTGGTGCGACAACCGCTGGGCGCCACGGCGGTGTCCGCGACGCCTCCTCCCGTATCCGGCGCACCCGCCGCCGACTCCGGGACACCAACCACCTCGACGACGGCAACTGCCCCCATGGCGGCAACCGAGCGAACGAAGCCCCTCGTCACCTTTCAGCAGTTGCGCGCGCTCAGCGAGTTTTCCCGTCGCGCGACGGTTGTCGCGCTGAGCGTCGTTGGCGCTGCCGCCGAGCGGCGTCACCTGGATTCGCTCAGCTCGCGCGTGCGCGCGTCCGCACTATTGCCGGAGCTGCGTTTGCGCGCCGTGCGTAACACCGATCAGGCTCTGCGCCTGGTGCCCACGACCGACGACCCGTACCGCGTCACCCAAGCCGACGGCGCTGGTTTGAGCTTGGAAGCAAGCGCGACGTTTCGTCTCGACCGCTTGCTGTTCGCCCGCGAAGAACTGAACGTGGAGCGCTTGCGCCAAAGCGCGGCTGCGTCTCGCTCGAAGCTGGAGGCGCGCCTGCAAGCGGCCCTGCTGGGGCTGTTCCGCGCGCACGAATTGGGCTGCGCCGACGAGCGCGATGCGCCCCCAAGGGTGGTGGACGAAAGCCTTGCCCTCGAGCACTTCGCAGAGCTAGACATGCTGACCGCCGGCTGGTTTTCGGACCAAGCCCCCAACTTTGGCCGAGCGCTTTGGGGCTTCCCAGAGGCAACCTTGGGGGTCTGCAGCGCGCCCCGGCCGGCTTCGGGGGCAGGGGTCACGAACTCTGTGGCGAGCCTTGAAAACTCGGAGTAAATACGCCCGCCATGCTCGCCGATGCTCGCAACCTCCTCTCTGACCTCCAAAGGCGTGTCGATGCGCTAAGGGGGTCTCTTTGACGTCCCGGCATTAAAGCGAGAAATCGACGAGCTCGACGAGCTGTCGAGCGCGCCTGACTTTTGGAACAACCAAGACAAGGCCCAGGCGTTGATGCGCAAGCGCGCGTCCGCCGCCGAAAAGCTCGAGCAGGCCCAAGCGCTCGAGAAAGAGCTGACCGACTCCGGAGAGATGCTCGAGCTGGCAGCCAGCGAAAACGACGAGAAGCTCATCGACGAGGTCGAAGCCAGCCTCAAGCCCATCGACGCGAAAGTGCGAGCTGCGGAGCTGCGGCGCATGCTGAGCGGGCCCGTTGACCACGCCAACGCCATCGTTAGCGTGAGCCCAGGCGCCGGCGGTGTCGAAGCCAAAGACTGGGCCGAGATGCTGATGCGGATGTACCTGCGCTGGTGCGAGCGCAAAGGTTACAAAACCGAGGTCGTCGACTACGAGCCCGCGGAGGAAGCGGGCATCACCGGCGCTTCTTTCACGGTCGCCGGCCCCAACGCTTACGGCTACTTGCGGGCCGAGGTCGGCGTGCACCGCCTGGTTCGCATCAGCCCGTTCGACGCCAACGCACGCCGCCAAACCAGCTTCGCCGCCATCGAGGTCACGCCCGACATCGAAGACGAGATCGACATCGTGATCGAGGACAAGGACATCGAGCTTACGACCATGCGCGCAGGCGGTAAGGGCGGGCAGAACGTGAACAAGGTCGAGACAGCGGTGCGTCTCAAGCACTTCCCGAGCGGCCTCAACATCGTGTGCCGCGCCGAGCGCAGCCAGCACCAAAACCGCGCCATGGCCATGAAAATGCTGAAGGCGAAGCTGTACGAGCTGGAAGAACAGAAGCGCCAGCAGGCGCAGCAAAACTACGAAGCCGGCAAGGGCCAGATCGCCTTTGGTAGCCAGATTCGCAGCTACGTTCTGCAGCCGTATCAGTTGGTCAAGGACTTACGGACCGAGCACGAGACGGCCCAGGTGCAGGACGTGTTGGACGGCGACCTCGATCAGTTCATCGAAGCCTTTTTGCTGAAGAACGCCGACAAGCAGCAAGAGAACGCGCCGCCGATTCCGTAAATGGCGGAAGCCGGTCCCCCAAGGCCCTGCTTCCTTTTCTAGGCGCCCCCGCGCGGGCAGAGCGCGGGCAGGTAGACGGGGAGGGGGTCTCGCGCTAAACGCGGGGCGGCGCTCACACGTGGCAGCGCAGAAGCCAAGCGAACCCTCATGTCGGCGGATAGTTCAGAAGAGACGTTGATGCAGCAGCGGCGCGAGAAAGCCGCGCGCCTGCGTGAACAGGGTCATAACCCGTTTGCCAACGACGTGCGGCTGGACAAGCGCAGCACCGTTCAGCAGCTGCGCGTCAAATTCGCGCCTGCGCTATTGGACGCCAAAGAGCTGCGCTACGACGCCGAAAAGGTCGAAGCGCTGGGCAATCAAGAAGCCTTCGTGGTGTTGGGGCGCATCATGCTGCGCCGGGGCTTCGGCAAGGCCAGCTTTCTCCGGTTACGCGACGGCTCGGGTGAGCTGCAGCTGTTCGCCAAGCAAGACATCATGGGCAGCGCCTTCGCCGCGCTGGAGAGCATCGACCTCGCGGATCACGTCGAAGCGCGCGGGCGTGCCATGGTCACCAAGACGGGCGAGCTCAGCATCGAGCTTGCGTCCATCCGCCTCATCACCAAGGCGCTACGCCCGCTGCCCGACAAGTGGCACGGCCTGACCGACACGGACATTCGCTACCGCCGTCGCTACATCGACTTGGTGGCAAACCCGGAGGTCGCGGTGGCGCTGCGCTCGCGCTCGCTAGTCGTGCAAGGCCTGCGTGATTTCTTGGATCGCCAGGAGTTTTTGGAGGTCGAGACGCCGACGCTCCACACTTTGGTCGGCGGCGCGACGGCGCGACCGTTCGAGACACACCACAACGCCCTCGATTTGAACCTGTTCCTGCGGATCGCGCCGGAGCTTTACCTCAAGCGGCTGCTGGTCGGCGGCTTCGAGCGTGTCTACGAAATTGGCCGTTGTTACCGTAACGAAGGCATCAGCACTCGGCACAACCCCGAGTTCACGATGCTCGAGTTCTACATGGCCTACGCCACGTACGAGACGCTGATGCCCATGGCCGAAGCGTTGTTTCGCCACGTGGACGCGTTCGTGCTGGAGCGCCTACAGCAACTAGGGTTGGGCGAGGCGGCGCTGGCCTTGCGCGTCGAACGCCCGTTCACCTTCGACGAGCCGTTCGCACGCGTGCCCATGCTGGCGGCCGTCGAGCAAGCGCTGACCCGCGCGGGGCTGCCCGTGAGCATTGCCGGCGAGCTGGAAGCCTTGGCATTCGTGATGGGTGCCGATGGCAAACGGCTGCCGAGCCCGCTCGACGGCATCGTCGAGGGCTACAAGCTCGTCAGCGCGCGCGCCGGCACTATCGACTGGGGCAACCTGCGCCGCGCGCTCAACCGCTGCGCGCTCGCGGGTGAGCGGCTGTTCGTGGCCTACGAGTACCTGGCAGAGCCGTTCCTGGTCGACGATTACCGCAGCCAAGACGGTCAGAAGAGCATCCCTGTCTTCATCACCGACTACCCGTTCGAGGTCTCGCCGCTGGCGCGCAAAAAAGACAGCGACGGCTCGCTCGTCGATCGCTTCGAGCTGTTCGTGCACGGCCGCGAGCTGTGCAACGCCTTCAGTGAGCTCAACGACCCCGAAGACCAAGCGGCACGCTTCAGCGCGCAGCTGGCGGCCAAAGAGCGCGGCGCCGAAGAGACGATGGACTACGATCACGACTACGTGATGGCGCTCGAGCACGGCATGCCGCCGGCCGCCGGCTTCGGCCTGGGCGTCGATCGGCTGGTCATGGCCATCGCCGGCCAAGCGTCCATTCGCGACGTGATCGCCTTCCCGTTGGCCCGCCCCGAATGATGCTGCTGCTCATTCCAGCGCCGCTGCGGGCGCCCACACCCGAAAGCTGGCTCGTCCGGTCCTGGAGCTGGCTCGGGGTATACGGCCGTATCGGCGTGATTTTGGCCGGCGTCCTGCTGCTGGGCATGGCCGTGTTCTTCGGCCTGCGCTGGCTCTCGCGCAGGCTTGGAGCGCGCGTTTGGCGCATGCTGCTCCTGCTCTACACCGCGCTGTGCGGGTTGGGCTTCGCCGGGCTGGGCATGTGGTCGCGCTTCCTGCCGCACGGTAAGGGCACGCCCTTCGTGCTGTCTCATCAAGTCGTCAGCATCGGCAGCGTGGTCTGCGGCATGGGTTTCGTGATCGGCCTTTCCGCGATCGCGATTCCTTACGGCCTCGACGCGCTGGAGCGCGGCGGCTTCATGTCGTTCGTGGCCGCCCGCCACGTCCGCGCGACCAAGAGCGGATTTCTGACGGTCATCTCCGTGCTGTCGATCGTCGGCGTGGCGCTCTCGGCGTTTGCGCTCTGCGTGGTGGTGGCGGTCATGGGCGGCTTCGGAGCCGACCTGAAGCGCAAAATATTGGGGAACAACGCGCATTTGCGCGTCGAGACGAAGAAGGTGGGCGGCTTCACCAACTGGCGTGACTTGGCGGATGAGCTACGGCTCGTGCCCGGCGTGAAGGCCGTGACGCCCGTCGCAGGCGGTGAGTCCATGGCGTCGAGCGCTTCGAACACGGCCGGCGTGCTGCTGCGAGGTATCGACACCCAAACCATCGGCACCGTCATCGATCTTTTGGTGAACATCGAGGTCGGCAAGTTCAAGTACCTCGAGGACCCGAAGACGCTAGCCAACCTGCCGGCGAACGAGCCGATTGGCCTCGGGCCAGGCGGAGAGGTGTACCTGAAAGGGCCCGACCTCAAGAACTACACCAGCAAGCTGGACTCCGAGCTCGACCCGACCGTCAAAGACGCCGTGACCGAACCCGACGAGTTCCCGGGCATCGTTATCGGCCGCGAGCTGGCGAAATCGCTCCACGTCTATGTGGGCGACGAAATCACGCTCGTTTCCCCGATCG
>JAYUYU010000818.1:0-3613 GCA_043752365.1 Myxococcales bacterium
CGAGGCTACTCGAACTCCATTCGCCACCTGATGTCGGCTCCCAAATTGCCGAGTGACGAGGAAGAGATGTCGTTGACGTTGTCGTACGAGCCTTCAACGGACACCCTTGGCGACAATTGCCATTCGACGTTGGAGCGGACTTCGCGCGATTCGGCGACGCCGCTGGTGACGTTGGCGCGGATGCGTTCCGCTAGGCGTTTGCCGATGGTGATGGTGGGCTCGGTGCGGCCGGTGCGGGACGAGTAGGCGCTGCCGAAGCGCAATTCGTCGATGATCGGTACGGCGTCGGTCACGGCTTTGTCGGCGCCGCTAAGCGTGCCCAGCGCCTCGAGCGCGACCGATTCGCCGACGCTGGCGGACTGCGCTTGGTCGAGCTCGGCGCGGGTGAGCCCCACGGTGATGAGCAGGAAGATGTCGTCTTGAGCCAGCGCAGGGTCGCTGGTGAGGTCGATTTTGAGCTTATCGGCGTCGCCGTGGGCGCGCATGGTAATGCGGAAGCGGCGCCCACGGGCGGCGGCGGCGCTGCTGGAGGCACCGTTGCCCGCTGCCGCGCCGGGCCCGCCGGCAGCGCTCGGGCCGGCGTTTTGGGACGAGGTGTTGTAACGGCGGTACTCGGTGACGGCCGTCACGTCGACGCGCGGCGCAATGCGCGTGACGTCGTCGAAGCGCACGCGGCCTTCCTTGATTTCGAACTCGCTACGCCGCAGCTTGATGCGCCCGCCGGGCTTGAGGCTGACGTCGCCGCGCAAGCCGAACCGACCGTTGGTGCCTGACAGCTCCAAGCCCCGCTCGTCGAGCAACAGCTCGGCTTCGACCAGGTTGTTCTGCAGCTTCAGCGGGCGTTCGCTGGAGATGCGAATGTCGAGCTCGACGGCATCGTCGGTCGGGTCGTAGGCCTCGAACTCGGTGCGCCTGCCGCGCTGGGCGAGCGACGAAATGTCGGCGGTCATGGTGACTGGTCGCTTGTATTCGAAGCTCTTCAGCATGACGTTGCCGGTCAGGCGCGGCAGCGTGCGCTCGGCGCCGTCGCGCGCCGACGAGAACGAAGCCAACAGGTCGGCGTCAGCCACGGCGTGAATGCCGTTGGTGCTCGGAATCGAGAGGTTGCGGGCGGTGATCGCAACGCTGGCCGCCCCCAGCTCGAAGCCGTGCAGGGGCGCGCCACCGCGAATCGCCAGTGTGCCGCTGCCCAAACGCGCATTGCCACGTACGATGTTTATTTCCCTACCGTCCACGCTGAGCGCCACCGCAATGTCGCTGAGCGGGGTGGCGAAGCCATGCAGCGCTACTTCACCGTTGTTCAGCTCGAAGCCGCCTTGATAGCGCGGCGCCGCCATGGGCCCTTGCAGGCGCAGCTTGCCGCTCAACGTGCCTTCGGCGCGCTCCACACGCGCCGTCATGCCGAGCAGCGTGGCCAGCGGCAACGGCCGTAGACCGAAGGTGGCGTCAATTTCCGCGCCTTGCCCGATTTTATCGAGCTGGCCCGAGACGTCGAAGCTCGCAGCCTGGCCGCGCGGAGTGCTCACCTCCAACGCCAAGGCTGGAATCGCGAGCTTGCCGGCGTTGAGCGACATCGGCGCCGCGCCAGGCGGCACGCGCACCTTGTAGCCAGCGTACTCGGCCCGCATGTCCGTAATCTGTGCCGTGCCGGCGGCCACCTGCGGCTCGTCCAAATCAAGGCGCTTGATGTCGATGACGGCGCTCAGCGTGCCCGAAGGGCGCACGTCGGACAGCGCAAGTTGCGGCATCATTTCGGTAGCCGCGCCCAGGTCGAACTTGTCGAACGTGACCTTACCGCCCATCGTCTTTTTGCGTTGGCGAGTGCTGGTAACGTCGGTCAGTTTGATTTGCCCGCCCAGCAGCTCGCCGTCGACGTGAAAAACGCCGGCCACTCTGTCGGCGCTGTATTCGGCCTTATCGAGCGGCGGAAACAGCGGTAGCCCGCAGTTGGTAGTTCCAATCGGCTTTACATCGCGCACCGCCGGCTCGAGCCGCACTGTCAAATCCGAAGGCGGAAAGGTGGCGCGCCCCAGCCGCAGCTCGGAAATTTTTGCGCGCGCCTTCAATGAAAGCGCGTCCAACGTGCCCGACAGCTCGGCGCTGGCGGTGGCGCGACCATCGGCGGCCTTTAGCAACGACGGCAGCGAGTCGAATTTCGAAAGGGGTACCTCGGTGCCGGTGAGGGTGCCGCTTACCCGAGCGCCGCGCCGCAAACCAAATGAGCCCAGAATCAAGCCGGTGCCCTTGCGCAGCGTGATGCTTGGTACGTCCAAGTCCACGCCCTGAATGGTGGCGTCACGGTCGAACCAGTTCATGTCGAACTCACCGTTGCCGCCGTCGTAGCGCTCGCCGAACATGTCCAGGTCGAGCACCTTCACGTTGCCCTTGGTCTGCAGCACGCCGCCGCCGCACTTGTCTTCAGGCCCGCCGAACACGTAGCGCACCTGCGCATCGAGCCCTATCTTGCCCTTCACGTCGTCGAAGCGCGGGTCTTGGTCGAAGTGCCACATTGCGAACAAATCACGCAGGTCGAAGGCGTCACTCTTGGCGTTTACGTTGACCAGCAAGGAGGCTTTGGTGTCGAAATCCAGCCGCGCGCTCGGAGCCTTCAAGGTCGACGTGCCCTTCTTGGCGATCACGTCGGTTAGCTCCAAATACAGCAGCCGAAATTTCGCCTTCGAGGACTCGATGTTGCCAACCGGAAAGCCACCGATCACGAAATCGTCGATTCTGGCGTTGCCGAACAATGTGGGGTCACCGTCGGTCATCGTCATTTTCGCGTCGAGCTTGGCGTGGCCCGAGATAGGGATCGTGACCAGCGGTGACAAGTCCTCGAGCTCGAGCGTGGTCAAGGTGTCGACGTCGAGCGCCACGTCGCCGTTGCTGTAGGCAATGCTGACCGTTTTCGCCAGCATTTGGCTGCGGCCAAACTCGGTGCGGGCGTCGTAAAATTCGAAAGTTTTGGGGCGTACGCCCAACCGTGCCCGAATGATAATCGGCGTTTTGATGCCGATCATGTGCGAGCGCGTCGGCTCGCGGTAGCCCTTGTCGAACAACTCGAAGTCGTGGGTCTCGGCCAGCAGCTCGGCGTCGATTTTGATCGGGTTCAAGGTGCCGGCAATTTTGGTCACCTTGGTGCTGGTCAAGTTCCAGCGTGCCCACGAGTGCGCCGACACGTTCAGGTCGCGCATCATCGAGTGGAACAACAGACCCTTGCCATCGACTCTTTCGACGCTGACCGGCACGCCCTCGGCGAACGGACGAATGTGCGCGTTCAACAGGTTCACGTCGCCGTCGGCGAAGCGCATGTAGTAACGCGGCACGCGCACTTCGTCGTCTTGCAGGCTCAGGTCGAGGTCCAGCTTTTCGGCCAGTACCATCGCACCAATTTTGAGGCCGCCGCCCGTGAGCTTGCCCTGCACGGCCGGCAATTTGTGGCGGCCGTCCCAGCGCACGTCGCCCGCGAAGGCTACGAAGCCGCTCAACGGCGTCGCGCGCACGAAGCGATTCACCAGCGGCACTGGCGCCCGCATCACCACGTGTCCGTCCACCAGCGGCGACTTGCCTTCGGCGGTCACCACCCGCACCTGCGAAAGCCGCGCCAAAACGGCGC
>JAYUYU010000819.1:0-9036 GCA_043752365.1 Myxococcales bacterium
TCGACGTCGGGGCGCGGCATCGTCGGCAAAAATTGGCGCGCATACGGCGTGAGCGTTTCGAGGAAGCGCCGTTGGCCTTCGGCGAACACCACGTCGAAGGCCAGCGAGCTCTTGCCCGAGCCGCTCGGACCCGTCACGACGCTCAGCTTGCCGTGCGGAATTTCGACCGACACGTCTTTCAGGTTGTGCTCGCGCGCGCGCACCACACTCAAGTACCGCTGCTCGGAAGCGCGAGCCCTAGCCAGCTTCGCTCGCTTCTTGCTCTCGCTCTCTCCTGCTCCCTGACCCCTGACCCCTGACCCCTAACCCCTTTGTAGGGGCAAAGTAGTCGCGCAGCGCCAGGACCGTCTTCGAGTCGGGGTTCGAGAGTTCACGCGGTGGGCCCACTGCGAGCAATTGGCCACCACGTGTGCCAGCGCCGGGCCCCAGATCAATCACGTAGTCAGCGCCGCCTATCACGTCCAAGTCGTGCTCGACCACCAGCACGCTGCCACCGGCGGTGACGATCGCCGAGAGCGCGTGCAGCACCTGCTTCACTTCGTCGGCGTGCAAGCCGGCGCTCGGCTCGTCCAAGATCAACAGCGCGCCGCGCAGCTCTTCGGACAGCGTGCGCGCCAGCTTCAAGCGCTGAGCTTCGCCGCCCGAGAGCGTGGTGAGCGGTTGGCCAATTCGCAAATAGCCCAACCCCAGCATGGCCAGCGGCCCGAGCGCGCGCTGGATTGGCGCCTCGGACTCGAACGTGGTCAGAGCTCGCTCGACTGTCATTTCGAGCACGTCGGCGATGCTGACGCCACGGCGCTCGACCGCCAACACCTCGGGCTTGAAGCGCAAGCCCTGGCAGACCGGACACAACAGCCGCACGTCCGCCAAGAACTGCATCTCGACCGTCTCGAAGCCCTCCCCCGAGCAGGCGTCGCAGCGCCCCCCCTCCACGTTGAACGAGAAATGCGAGGCCGTAAGCCCGCGCGCCGCAGCCGCCGGCTCTTTACCGTACAGCGTGCGCACGCAATCCCAAGCCTTGCTGTACGTCGCCGGGTTGCCGCGCGACGTACGACCGAGCGGCGATTGGTCCACCAATGCGACGCGCTTCAGCGCGGCATAGCCCGTCAGGGATTTGAAGGCGCCCGGCAGCTCTTCGTCGAAGTCGCCAAAATGGCGCGCCAGAGCGCGATACAGAATGTCGACCGACAACGTGCTTTTGCCAGAGCCGCTGGGGCCGGTGATGGCGCACACCACCCCGAGCGGCACGTCTACGTCGACGTTGCGCAGGTTGTTGGCGGAGGCACAGCGGAGCTCGAGAAACCCCGTGGGCGTACGCACGGGTTCGGTTCGGCGTGACACGCCCGCCATGGCCCGCGCGGTGGCGGTGTTGCCCGCCCGCGCCTCGGCTGGCGTGCCGTCGAACACGATTCGACCACCCGCGGCGCCAGCGCCAGGCCCCAGCTCCAGCACGCGGTCTGCCGCGCCAATCAAGGTGGCGTCGTGTTCGACGACCAGCACCGTGTTATTGCGCTCGGCCAGCTCGCGCACCATTTCCGCCAGCGGCGGCACGTCGCTCGGGTGCAGGCCCACGCTGGGCTCGTCGAGCACGAACAGCGCGTTGTGCAGCGACGTGCCAAGCGCCGCCGTCAAGGTCACGCGTTGCGCTTCGCCGCCCGATAACGTGCGTGCTTGACGATCCAACGTCAGGTAGCCGAGCCCCACGCGGTCCAAGTACGTGAGCCGACTAGCCAGCTCGCGCCGGGCCAAATCTCCCTGCGCGCTGGCCGTTTTCAGCGCTTTGATGCGAGCCCGGGCGTCGCCGATTTCGAGCGCGTGGTAGTCGGCGATGCTGAGACCGCCCACGCGGTACGAAAGCGCGGTCGGGTTCAGGCGGCGCCCGCCGCAATCCAGGCACGGGTCGTACGAGCGATAGCGCGCCAGCAAGACGCGCACGTGCATTTTGTACGTCTTCGTCTCGAGCCACTTGAACCAGCCGATAACGCCCGGGAACAACCCCTTGTGCCAGCTGCCATCACCCTCAAGGATTAATTTTTGCTGCGCGGCGCTCAGCGACTGAAAGGGTTTATCGCTGGGGATGCCGTGGCGCTTGCAGAGCTTCTTCACCTCGGCCCGCTCCCACTTCGTGGAGCCGCCGCGCCAAGGCCGCACCACGCCGTCGTCAATGGACCGCGACTGGTCGGGAATGACCTTCGATAAGTCGACGCCGAGCGTGCGACCGAAGCCGCGACACGTTGGGCAGGCACCGACGGGCGACTCGTAGCTGAACAGCCCGGCGCGCGACCGTTCCAGCGATTTGGCGCATTCAGGGCAAGAAAGCCCACGCCGCAAGCCCAAGTGCGCCTCGGGCAGGTGAACCTGCAAGTAGCCAAAGCCGCGCTGCCACGCCGTCTCGACAGCGGCAGCTACGCGCGCTTTCTCGCGCCCACTACCGACGCGATCGACGACCACGTCGAGCGAGCCGAGCTTGGCGGCAACCGACGGTTTGACGGCGTCGATGTCCTGCGCCTCGCCGGCGATCAGCAAGCGGCGGTAGCCGTCGCGAGCCAACTGCTCGCGCACCTCCAAATATTGTTCGCGCCCCTGCACCGGGACGGCGTAGCTGATGACGACGCGCGCGCCGCCCGAGGCCTCGGCCACGCGCTCAGCGGCTCGGTCAATGGTGAGCTCGACGCCCGGCAGCCCGTGCTCGGGGCAAACCGGCACGGCTTCGCGCAAGAACAGCGCGGCCAGGTAGGGCTCGATGTCGGCCATCGTCGCGACCGTGGAGCGCGAGCTTTTGACCGGAGCGCGCCGGTCGACCGCAATGCCGGCCGGCACGGGCTCGAGCCGCGTCATGGGCGGGCGCTCCAGCCGCTCCAAGAATTGCCGGGCGTAGGGGCTGAAGCTTTCGACGAAGCGGCGCTGACCTTCGGCGTACAGCGTGTCGAGGGCCAGGCTGCTCTTGCCGGCGCCGCTGACGCCCGTGATCGCAACGATTTGTCCCGGCTCCAGCGTAACGTCGACGCCCTGTAGGTTGTGCGTCCGCGCGCCTTCGAGGATCGTCTTCTCCATCCGGGTGGGGGAACGTAGTGCCGCGAGCCCGACCTAGCAATTGCGCGCCCTTGTCAGCCGCGCCCGCGGAGCGTAGGAGTGGGCTGATGCGGGCGAGTCACGCAGGGGCTCTGCAATTGGGTCACGCTTGCCGGCAGCGCGCGCGCCGCTGTCAGCGAAGGGCAAATGGTGCAGCTCAGCTTCAGTCATTACGACCTCGATGCAACGGCGCCGGCCGAAGCCGAGTTGAAGCTAGCGTTCGGCGACTGTGAGGCCTGGACGAAGCTTGTCCCCATTCCCAGCGCCGCCGCCGTCTACAAGGAGCAGTTTGCCTCACCTTGTGCGCTCGAAGCGCAAGCTAGCGTGCTGTTTCATTTGCATAATCACGGCCAAAACACCTATCAGCTGCAAGATTTGTCGACGCGGCGCTAGCGCACGCCCTGGTTGCTCCAGCCGTGCGAGCGTGGCTAAATGGAGCCTTGAAAGCTTGCCCCAGCCGCGTCGTTGCGTTGTTCGCCGCCTCGCTCTTGCTCGCCGCCTGCGGCAGCACGACCGACGGACCCGCCGCCAACTCGGGCGGCAGTAGCTCGGGCGGCGCAAGCAACGCCAGCGGTCCGGCCCCTACCTGGCACGCCGACATTGCGCCGCTGGTCAGCGAAAATTGCCAAAGCTGCCACACCGACGGCGGTATCGCGCCCTTCAGCTTGCAGACCTACGCGCAGGCCAAAATGTGGAGCGGCGCCTTCGACGGCGTGCTGCGTAGTGGCGCCATGCCACCATTTTTGGCCGCCGAAACCGCTGACTGTCAGCCGCGCTTCGGTTTCGCCGACGACCCCCGGCTTTCTTCGGAAGAGATCGAGCTGTTCAAGCGCTGGAACGACGCCGGTTGCCCGGAGGGGGAGCCTAAGACCGCGGCCGTTTTGCCGGCTCCGCCCGAGCTCGAGCTCGAGGGCGCCGAAGTGAGCGTCACCATCCCCTCGCCAGTAACCATCGAGGGTTCTAGCGACAAATTCATCTGCTTTTCGCTCGCGCCAGATCTCTCGGCGTTGGCTGCGACGGGGCCCGAAGCGGCGCTGCTCGGCGAGCGGGTCCTGATCGACGGCGTGCAAGTTCGCCCCGGCAACTCGGCCATCGTGCATCACGTGCTCGTCTACACCGACGAAGCGGGGCAGAGCGCGGCGTTGGCTGGCGACAAGGGTTACTACGATTGCTTCGGCGGCCCCATGCTCGACGAGCCGTCGCTCTTGATGGCATGGGCTCCGGGCGCCACTCCGATGATCGCGCCGAAGGGCGTCGCAATGGTCGTACCCACCAAGGGCCGGCTGGTGATGCAGGTCCACTACCACCCGACTGGCGCCGCGCAGATCGACGACGCGACGTCGCTCGAGCTGCGTGGCTACGGCGCCGGCATCCCCACCTACATCTCGACGCTCGAGCTGATCGGCAACTTCAAGAACGAAGCCGAAGGGCTCCAGGCGGGCCCGAACGACACGTCCGTGCCCAAATTTCGCATTCCGGCCGGCATTCGGAACCACACCGAGTCCATGCAGTTCAGCATGCCGGCCGGTACGCCCGAACTCCGGCTTTGGGCGGTGGGCACGCACATGCACTACGTCGGCACTGACATGCGCATCGGCATCACGCGCCCCACACCGGGCACGGAGCCGGCCGAGGAGTGCTTGCTCGAAACCCCGAAATGGGACTTCAACTGGCAGCGTGGCTACCGCTACGACGTGCCGATCGAGCAGGCGCCCATCGTCAAAGCGGGCGACGTCTTGAACCTGCGCTGCACCTACGACAACAGCATGCAAAACCCCTTCGTCCAGAACGCGCTCTTCGAGCAAGGCCTCACGGCACCGCGCGACGTCGTGCTCGGTGAAGAGACGATGGACGAGATGTGCCTGGGCATCTTTGGCATCGCCCAAAAAGTCTCCGATCTGCTCAAATAGCCGCGCCCGCGCTTGCTGAAACCGGGCCTTGCCCGCATATTGCCGCCCTCTCAGGACCCGGATTGATGGCGGCAGCAAAGAAAAAAGGCGGCGGCGACCGGCTCATTTCGAAGAACCGGCGCGCCAGCTTCAACTACGAGCTGGGTGACACGTACGAAGCCGGCCTGGTGCTGATCGGAAGCGAAGCCCGTTCGCTGCGCGAAAACACCGCCGACCTGACGGACGCCTGGGTCGACATCGACGCGCGCAACGAAGCCTGGGTCAAAGGCATGCGCGTGCCCCACCTCAAGCACGCCGCGTTCGGCCACGACGAGATCCGCCCCCGCAAGCTGCTGCTGCACCGCGAGCAGATCGACAAGCTGCGCGGCCTGGTCGATCGAGACGGCATGACCTTGATCGTCACCAAGTGCTACATCAAGAGCGGTCGGGCAAAGCTCGAGTTCGCGATCGCGCGCGGCAAGAAGACGCACGACAAGCGCCAGGCCCTGCGCACGAAGATGGACGCGCGAGACGCGGAAGCTGCCATGCGCCGGGGGCGCAAGGGATGACGCTGACCTTGGCGGTCCACGCCCCCGTACAGCTGCAGCTGAAACGCGGCGGCGGTGAGGCTTTCATCGTTGCCCACACGGACGACTTCGTCATGCTGGCGTCCGTGGCCTCGTCGCCGCCCGGTTCGACGGTCGAAGCCACGCACACGGGCGGCGAGCGCAGCGTGAGCGTGCGGGTGAAGGTGCGCGGGTGCCGCCGTCATCCTCTGCCTGACGGCCGAGACGGCTTTTGCATCGAGGGGCGCTTCGTCAGCATGACCCGCGCCGATCGCGAAACGCTGTTCGGGTCTCAGATCGAGTCAGATCCGGGATCCACATCTGAAACATAGTTCCCGAACGAGACACGCAGTTGAGCTCCAACGGCTCGTAAGTGGCCGAAATCGCGTGGGGCAAGGGCTGGCACGTTTGTCGCAATAGCTCTAGGTCAGGCGGCACTCGAATCTCCCCCTGTCCCTGAGTGGCTCGTTCCCGTTCCCCCCGCTTCTGTTCCCTCTCGAGTGCCGCCGCCCCGTTCTCAGCGGCTGGGCGCCCCATCCCCGGTGCCCGGACCGCTGTCCTCTCCTCAACGGGCTGTTTTGTTCCCCTCATTACGGCCCGTTGCACTGTTGCCAACGGGTCTCGGTGAATCCCCTCGCCGAGGCCCGTTGCTTTTTTCCGCCGTTCCCCCGGCAACCCGGCCCGCCCTAGCGCGCTCCGGGTTGCTGTCTTTTTGTCAGCTCGGCGGGGTGACGACGACGCCGAGCGCCGCGCCCCACCAAACGCCACGCAGGCGCTCGGTCTGCGTTCCGGTTTGGTAGGGAACCGCGCGGAGCAAGCCGCCGGCCTCGGCGCCGAACAGCGCGCGCACCTGACGGCTCAACCTCACCTCGAAGCGCGTTGCCAAAGTGACGCGCGCCGTCCACGAGCTGTCCTGTGCCGCCAGCCCGTCGAGCGAGCTCGCTCGTGGAACCTGGATCAAAAGCGCGGCGGCCTGTAGCCCCAGGTCCAAGTCCAGGCTGCGCGTCAGCGCCAGACGATAGGCTGGCCCAACGTTGACGCCTTGCAGCTCGGCGCCCAGCTCGGGCTCGAGCGAACCGGTCCAAAACTCACCGCCCCAATCGAGCCGCAGGGCGCCACGCAGCGAAACCTCAGCGCCCAGCCGCTGCCCGTAGAGCAGCAGCTTTGCAGCCGCGCCTGCGAGGGCCAGCTCTGAGCGGAGCGCTACAGGGCCGTCCTGCGTGCGTTCGTGCTGCTGGCGCGCGCTAGTTTCGCGCGCTTTCTTCAGGCGTTCATCGCGGGCGAGGGCGGCTTCGCGCTTTCGGGCCAGCCGCCGCCCCAGCTCGGCTGCGGCCAATGCCACCCGGCGCGCCACCAGCTGCGGATTCACACCGACCCCGCTCAGCAAGCGAGCCCCATGGAATTCGCCACGCTCCCACAGCTCGACGCGCAAGCTGCCGTCAGCACGACCGAGCACGCGAAAGAACAACACCGCCGCCCCCCGCGAGCCATTGTTGACCGGCAGCGCGACGTCCGAAAGCTCGAGCGGTACCAGCCGACGCGCACTACGCGCGTCCACCAGGCGCTCAGCCGCGCTATCGATTTCGACCAGCACGCTGCCGGGCGCAGCCCTGGCCACCCCGCTGAATGAAAACGTGAGCGTCAGCGCCAGCGCGAGCAGCCAGGCCAAGCGCGCGGCGCGACCGGCCTCAGTGCTCGCGAGCAGCGGACGGCGGCGCGGCCGGCGCGTCGGCGCTCGGTTCCGTGGCGTCGTCGTCGTCATCGTCTGGCTCGGCGGGGGCAGCAGCATCGGCAGGAGCCGCCAAAGCGTTGAGCCGCTTGCGAAGCTCAGCCAAGCGTCGGCCCTTCGGGAAATTCTGGGCGTACTCTTCCAGGGCGCGGGTACCAAGCTCCAGATTCCCTTGGGAGAGCGCCGCGTCCACCTGACGGGCGGCGGCATCTTCGGCGAAGTCTCCGGTCGGTGACAAGCGCCGATAGGTCGCGTAGGCCTCAGCGGCGCCGGCCCGGTCGCCCGCCTGCTCCAGCAAGTTACCTAGCGTCCAAGCGGCAAGCGGAGCTTCGGGGGCGGAATCGTATGCCGACAGCACCCTTCTCAACGCCTGAGCGGCCTGCTCGCGGCCCCCGGAGGCGCGAGTAATGTCGGCCAGCACCAGCAGCTGACTCGCAGATGCGCGAGCGCTGACTAGCTGGAAACCGCCTTCGCGATCGAGCGCGGTGTTGGCCGCGCGAAAGTCGCCGCTCTCCGCCAGCTTCTCCCACTCGGGTGGGCCACTCACGGGCGGCGGCTCGCTCACCACTAAACCTGCGGGCTCGCCGTAGCTCTCGACGTAATCGGTCGCGACATCGCCGGTTGGCAGCGCGCGCGGCGAACGCACGCGCTTTTGCGTCGGGGCGTCGTGACGCTGCGCGGTCTGGGTGCCCGGCTCGGCGGCAGGGCCTGCACCGGGAAGGGGCGGGGCGGCACGCGGCTCGGCCACGGCAGCGACTTCGACTGCAGGCGCATGCAAGCGAGTACCGACCGCTAGGCCCAAACCAAAAATGCCCACAGCACTCAGCGCCAGCCACCACGTCTGCAGACTTCGCGGACGCGCTACCCCGGTCAAGTCGAGCTCCAAGCGACGCCAAACCCGCTCGACGCGCTCGGGCTGAGCGTGGCTCTTGAGAGCCTCTTGGGGAATTTCGGGGAAACTATCGCGAGTCATGACGAGTGAGGGCTGAGCGCGGGGGCTCCGAAGGGGGCGACGAAGTGTTCGGTAAGAAAGCGTTGGGCCCGCGAGATGCGCCGCTTGGCCGTAGCCAGCGAGCAATCCATCATCACGGCTACCGTTTCCAAACGGTGTCGCTCGACGTACCGCAGCGTCCAGGCGATGCGATCGTCGGCGGCCAAGGTTTGCAGCAACGCGTAGACTTGCGCCAACAGCGCGCGCGCTTCCGGATCGGCGTCGACGGCCGCGATGGTTTCGATTTCCACCGGCTCCGGGGTAGTCAGGCCCAGGGCGCGCAGCAGCTTGCGACGGCGCAGGCGCGTGCGCACGAGCCGCACCACGATGCTCCCCAGCCAAGGCCGGAACGCAGCGGAGTCGCGTAAATCAGTCAGGCGCTCTTGGGCTTTGATGAAGGCGTCGTGCACCACGTCTTCGACGTCGGCCGAGCTGCCTTGAATGCGCACCGCTAGGTTGAAGGCGAACTCGGCGTGGCGGCGATACAGCGTTTCGAAAGCGCGCGCCTCGGAGCGCCGCGCCCGCCCGACCAGTTCTTCGTCCTCAGTTGCGACGTCTTGGGCTTGCACCGACGCCGCGGCCTCGGAGCCGGCGGCCTGCGGACCGCTCGACACAACTTCGTCCAAGGCTTCAGACGAAATGAGCCGCAGACGCGGCGACCGGTTAGTGGCTCCCATGCGCGGACCCGGATCATGGACGCAGCAGAGTCGGTTTTCGGCTCAAATCGACAGGGGGCCGGGGTCAGGGGTCAGGGGTCAGGGGTCAGGGGTCAGGGGTCAGGGGTCAGGG
>JAYUYU010000820.1:0-3597 GCA_043752365.1 Myxococcales bacterium
ACCGACTGCGCGCCATTTTCGCTGTCGGCGAGCGGGCCGTCCGGCGCGGGTTCGAAGCCGCCCAAGCCTGGCTCGCGGCTGGGCACGATGCGCAGCAGCTTGCCCAGGTTGTCGGTTAGCTCTTGCGCGGGCGCACCCCGCACCTTTTCGCCGAACAGGGCCCACATGATTCCGCCCGGTTCGAAGCCGATGGAGCCGACGTTGTGCCACGGCCGCGTGGCGCCCGTGTCGCCAACACGCAGGATGCTGACCTCGCTGCCTTCGACCACGTTCTGCGCGTCGTCCAAATCCAAGCGCAAAATTTCGCTGTGCGTTTGGCTGACACAGGTGCCCACATAAACGTAGTTGCCGTCCGCCAAATCGGGCTCGAACGCCAGCGAGACGGCGCCGCAGTCGAGCCTGTCGTAGACGCCCGCGACCTGCGTCGTGGTGACGAGCGTCGTACCTTGTTCGCCGAGCTGGAAACGCAGCAGCTTGCCGGCCTTGTCCAACGCGAGAAAGTCCGTGTCACTGCCGGGGTAGAAGACGAAGTCGGTGATGAAGGTGGGCTCGCTGTCGAGCGCCAGCTCTTCGAACTCGACGCGCAGGCTGGCCGGATCGGTCGATGGGGCGCCGCCCGCGTCGGCGCCGCCCGTACCGGTGGCGCCTGTGCCGTTGGGCGTAGTCGGTGGCGAGTCGTTGTCGCCACACGCCACCGTGCCCAACAGGGCGGACACGCACAAGGCGAAGAATAGCGCTAGCTTCATGGGTCGTTTTCGTTTCCTAAGGCGCCGATCCAGTCGGCAAGCAGTTGTACGGCGCTGGCGTCCCGTAGCGCCACGCCGACCGGCGGCATGTCCTTCACTTCTAGCTCGGTGCCGCCTTTGATGCCGAGGTAAAGGATGCTGTCGTCGGGCTTACCGGGGGCGACGCGAAGGCCGTCGGCGGTCGCGCTGCTTTCGGTGGCTCGACCGATGACGTTCGACAGCGCGGCGTCGGGGCGGAGGTCGAAGCTGGAAGCGGCGCCGTTGCTGCCGTTGTGGCAATGCACGCAGTTGCCGACGAAGTAACCAAGCACCGACGTGGTGAGCGGGCCGTGCGCCGGCAACGCGCGAAACGGCGGCTTGGGCGCCGGATCGATGGCTGGCAACAGCTCGCGCAAAGAGCCGGACTTTGCGAGTTGCAGCTCGTTGATGCCGAGTACTTGGCTGCTGGATGACTCGTGACACTGCCGGCATTCCAGCCGACTTGGGATGGCGTGCTCGACGACCTCGCCGTCGTCCGACAAGATTTGACGGGTTTGACTGCGCTTTAGATCGAGCAGCTGCGCTGTGCTGGCGGTTTCGTCCCAGGCGTAAGCCGCGAGCTCCCAGCCGTCGTGAGTGAGGCGCAGCAAGCGTGTCTCGACCGGCAGGCTTTTTTCGGGGCTGTGCGGCGTCGGAAACGCGAAGGTTTTAAAGAGTAGCGTGCCGACCGGGAAGGCGTAGTTTTCCGGATCGGTCGCGTCGATGCTCGTGCCGGCCGGTAGCACCAAGCTGCGATATTTTTGCCCGCCGTCACTCCACAGCGGGTAGCCGGGCTCGTACGCGCGAGCTGGCTCGAGCGGCGTCGCTACGGCCGGGCCCCGGTAGATGCCGACGTCCGCCAGTTGGCTCGGCAGTGGGCCGAGCAGATCGCCGTCGAGCCACGTCTTCGCCTGCGATATGCCGGCCGGTTCGGGGCTGCTACAACCTAGCAGCGCCGCGCACAGGGCGGCGGCGGAGGTTAGGGGCAGCGGGCGCGTCACCACCGCTGAGGAGTAGCCGCACCGGCCACCCACCGCCAGCCCACTCACTCGCAGAGCGTGAATTTGTAGTCAGAGTTGCCGTCCGAGCACCAGGCAAGCTGCATGGTCGGGTTGCAGTCCTTGTTGGCCCAGGTCTGCGCTTTGGCGCCGGTGTACAGGTAGAGCGCGCCAGCGACGTCCACACAGTCGCCGGGGCCGAAGCTGAGGTTGCTGTTGTCGGCCCAGGGTTTGGGTGCGGGGCAGGCGCAGCCACTACCGCCGCCACCCGTTCCGCCGCTGGCGCTACCAGCGCTGGAACCGCCGGAGCCGGCACTACCGGCGCTGGCGCTGCCGGCGCTGGCGCTGCCGGCGCTGCTGCTGCCACCACCGCCTCCGCTGCTGCCGCTGCTGCCGCTGCCAGCTTTGCCGCCGCTGCTGGAGGTGCCGCCGAACGGGTTGGCGACGCCGCTGCCTCCGTTGCTGGTCGACGTGGTGCCAGCCTTGGGGATCACGCTAGTGGAGCCGGAGCTGCCGAGACTGCCACCGGCGGAGCTGCCGGCCACATCCGCGTCAGCAGCGTCGGCCTCGAAGTCGGGCTCGACCCCGACGGCGCAGGCCGTGGGGAGCGCAGTCAGCAAGAAAGCGCGACACAGAGTGACCTTGAGCGAAGCAGTGCGAGCGAATGACATCGATACCTCGGCGGCCCGTTAGGCTTAGCTCACGAGCGTCAGATGTGCAACCGGTTCCACATCAGCGCGCCTGTTGGGGTACGGGCGCCAACCGTGCACAGCGTAAAGTTCTTCTGCTGCCCGAGCGACGGTCTAGCGCTTGGCCACGAGGGCCTGATCCAAAAGGCCGAGCTTTTTTGCCCAGTAGGCCTTCATGTGTTCGGCGGCGCCAAGCGACTCGATTTGCTGGTGCTCGACGCTGACCTCGGTGCGGCCCGCCTTTTCGGCGAACGAGACAGCGACGTGGCTGGTGCCCTTGCCCCAACGCGCGCGAATGACTTTGTTTGCGGTAGTGGCACGCACCACGAAACGGTCGTCGGCCAGCCAACGCGCCCGCTCGCCCGAGTCGTTCCAGAGTCGGAAGACGCGGGTCAGCGGTGCGTCGAGCGTGCAGCTGCTGCTGATTTGGAAGCCGTCGACGGCGGGAGGTCTTTCGGCGGCGCCGCGCAGGCTTTCGTAGCCGACCGCGATCATTTGCTGCCACCACGGACCGATGCCGTGCTTCTGCGCCAAGATGGCGATGATGCCGCGTTGATCGAGCGTGGCGGCGCCGGCGTTGTCGAGCACCGCAAACCAGTCGTCCCAGGTCTTGCCGGTGCGGCGCGCCACCGCGTCGGTGCTGACGCCTGCGGCTTCTTTGATGCTTTTGCGTGACGGCTTTTTGGGGGCTGGCGCGATCACGGGCGCGGCCTTGGCTTTCGACGGCGCTGCTGCCTTGGCGGACGCCGCTGGCTTCGACGCAGCTGCGCCTTTGACGGCGGTGGCTGGCTTGAGAGGCGCTAGCGTTTTTGCAGCGAGGCGTTTGACCGGCGCTGTGGGCTTGGTTGGCGTTGCCGCTTTGGCTGGCGTTGCCGCTTTGGCTAGCGCTGCCGCTTTAGCTGGCGCTGCCGCCTTCTTCGTCGGCCCGCCCACCGCGGGCGTGCTCAAAGGCGTGCTCTGCGCGACTGCGCGCTTGGCCACGCCGTTTTGTGCTCGCACCGCCGCCTTCGCTTGCTTGGGCCGACGGGCTTCGGAGCGGGGTGGAGTCGCCTTCACGTCCAGAGCGCGATGATACATGCCGAAACTTCGCCGGCCACAAGCCCCAGTTACCGATTCAGCCTACAAGTTCGAGGCGGCGCGCGCCCT
>JAYUYU010000821.1:0-3593 GCA_043752365.1 Myxococcales bacterium
AGCTGGATGACGAGCAGCGTGCCGCCAGTCACCACCAGCGCGCCGCCCACCGCAGCCAGAACCCGCGCCGTAGTTTGGCGGATCTGCTCGCGGTCGAGCTTTTCTTTGTAGCCAATCTGGCTGTCGTCCTGCTGGGCGTCTTTTTCGGCGCTGCGACGCGCCAACTCGAAGCCGAGCGAGCCGCCCAGTACCGCGACGCCGACGCCCAAACCAACCCAGGGCAAAACCCCGAATTTGGCGGAGGAGCTGCCAGGGCCGGGTGATGCCCCGCCGACCGTACCCGTGCCCGGCCCCTGTGCGGAAGCCGCACGTGGGGCCGTAGGCGATTCGGCCATGGCCTGCTTGCCAGGCACGAGCGGCACGTCCAGGTCCCGAGCGCGATCCGCCGCTAGCTCCAACTTCTGCTCGGTGTCGAGGTAGCCGCGCAACGACAACACGACCTTGTGCGTACCGGGCGGAAGCTGCCCGGTGTACGGGGTGACGCCCACGGGCTGGCCGTCGATGATGACGGTTGCGCCGAGCGGCCTCGACAGGACCGTCAGCTGTTGGACGCCCTTCTTTGCGAGAACGGCCTCCAGCGCGCCGATGCGCTCGTCTACTTCGGCGCCGTTCTTGGCGTCCGGCGCACGCCGACGAAAGTCCCGGTACCACTGCAGCGACGACGCGTCGTCGCCGATTTTCTCGTAGGCTCGAGCGATGTTGAACGACAGAGCCGCGCTGGGTGCGAGCGCGTCTGCCTGCAGGAATAGGTCGATGGCGTCCTTGAAGCGCCCCGCGGAATAGGCCTCGGCGCCGCGTTCGTAGCGGACCTTGCCCTCGGCCTTCTTCCCAGCCTCGCTCGTCGGATCGGGCGCAGAAGCGTTGGCTTGAGCGTGCGCTGTGCCCGACAAGCAAAGCACGCAAAACAGCACCAACGAGCAGCCGCGAATTCTAGAGTCCATTTTAATAGGGGCGGATCAGGTCTCCGTCGCGTGGCTTGGCGTTCGCCGTGCCGTTGCCAGCCCCGCTCGGTTTCCGCGGCGCTGCAGCGGGTCGTGCATCGCGCACGGCGCCTGATGCTCTTGCCGCAGGCGAGGATACCTTTTTGGGGACCGGCGGGGCACGCTTCTCGTCGGGCACCTCCGAAGGGACCCGGTCGCTGCTAGAATGCCCCGGGGCGGTGAGGTACACGGCGGGCGCCGGTGCCACACGCCCTGCCGCCTTAGCCGACGTGCTACCTGACGACCCTGCCGTGGAGGCTGAGCGCGCCAGCAGGTGTTTCCCCAAGGCGAAGCCACTTCCAGCCAGCGCCAATGCACCGACGACGCCTGCGGCGAGCTGCCACTTCGGACGGGCGTCCGGAGCCGGCGTCGCGGCTGGGGCAGGCGCCGGTGCGGGCGCGGGTGCGGGCGCGGGCAGGGTGTTGGCCAGCTGAAGCTGGTTGGGCCGCACCCCGGAACCCGACTCAGCCGGCCAAGCGTCGCCGAGGGAGGTAAAGCTCGCCAGGGCCGGGCGGCCCGGCGGGTCGGTACTGCGGAGCCACTTGGACTCGAGCGTGGACCCGCAGATGTCCTCGGCCACGCCGTGCTTTACCAGCCACTGCGCCAGCGCGCGCCCCAGCTCCCCCATCGAGGCGAAGCGCTGCTCGGCTTGTTTGCTCAAGCCGCGCGCCACGATGGCCGAGAGCTCGTCATCGGCCGCCGCCAACTCACCTAGCGTCGGGGGAGTCTCTTCGACGATGCAGCGCAGGAGCGCGTTGTAGTTGGCGCCGTTGAACGGGGTGCAACCCGCGACGGCTTCGTACAGCATGACGCAGAACGACCACACGTCCGTATGGTGCCCTACGTCGTCCTGCCCGCGCGCTTGCTCGGGTGACATGTAGTCGGGGCTGCCCAAAACATCGCCGTCTTTGGTCAGGTGGCTCTGGCCTTCGGCGCCTTGCAGCTTGACGATGCCAAAGTCGAGCAGCTTGGGTTGAACGGCGCCATCGTGCTGCACGATGATCACGTTATCTGGCTTCAGATCGCGGTGAACGATGCCTTTGCCATGTGCCAGCCACAGCGCGTCGGCGATCGGCAACAGCAAGCCCACCGCATGCACAGCAGGCAAGCGGCCTTCCTCCTCGAGGATCTTCCCCAGGCTATCGCCCTCTAGCAGCTCCATCACGATGAACGGATCGCCGCTCTCGGTCTGCGCCACGTCGAAGACTTTCACGATCGCCGGATGCGTCAGCTTGGCTGCAGCGCGCGCTTCCTGCAGCAGGCGCCCACGCAGCACCGCTTCGTCACTTGAAGCGCGCACCACCTTGAGCGCGACGAGCGACTCGAGCGCGATGTTGCGCGCTCGCCACACCACGCCCATGCCGCCCTGCCCCAGCATCGCCTCGAGCTCGTACTTACCCGCGACCACATATCCCGGCTCGTACAGTATGGCTGGCGTAGCGGACATGGCTTTGGGGATTTGGCACCGATTAGCGGGTGGCGCCGCGCAAAATTACGAGAACAGCGGCTACATTCCAAGCTTGTCGGGCCGTCGATGTAGTTGATTCCCCGACATTCGCCGCCGTTGAGCGTTTTTGACCCGCATTGACGTCGCGCAACCAGGTGAGCTACCTCTGAAGTTAACGCGCGGGCGGTGCCTTCAGGGGAATGTGAAGGCGCCGTTCAGACTGCCAGCGCGCCCCATCAAGATGTCCGATCGACCACACAAAGTCCTGGGGAGGTACCAACTGCTGGTCGCCATCGCGCGCGGCGGCATGGGTCAGGTGTGGCTCGCGCGCTTGAAGGGTGCGCGCGGTTTCAGCAAGTTGGTAGCGATCAAGACGCTGCTACCCGACCAGAACGACCGAGAGCGCCTGGAAGCGATGCTGGCGGAGGAGGCGCGCCTGGCCTCGCTGATCCAGCACGCCAACGTCGTTCATACGATGGAGCTCGGCGAGCACGAAGGCTTGCTGTACCTCGTGATGGAGTGGGTCGACGGCGAGCCGCTCGGCTTCCTGCTGGAGCGAGCCTCTCAACGCGGCGGCATGCCGATTGACGTGGCCGTAGCGCTCGTGAGCCAGGTGCTGTCGGGCTTGCACGCCGCCCACGAGCTCAGCGACGAAGCGGGCCCACTCGGAGTCGTGCACCGCGATGTCTCCCCGCACAACATTCTGGTGACGTACGACGGCGTGGCCAAGCTGCTCGACTTCGGCATCGCGAAGGCGACGCAGCAAACCTCGTCGAACACCGAGACCGGCGAGATCAAGGGCAAGTTCTCGTACATGGCGCCGGAGCAAATTCTGGGCGACGAAGTCGATCGGCGCTGCGACGTGTTCGCCGCCGGCATCGTGCTGTACCTGCTGGCTACCGGCCGCCATCCCTTCAAACACCACAACACCGCGGCAGTGATTCACGCCATCACGACGGACGACCCCGTCGCGCCCCCGTCGACTTTGGTCGAGGACTTTCCAGCCGAGCTCGAGCGCGTGTTGCTCAAAGCGCTTGAAAAGGACGCCGACAAGCGTTGGTCGAGCGCCGAAGAAATGCGCATCGCGCTGGAGCAAGCTGCGCCCGATGCATTCGGCGACGCCGGACACCGCCAATTGCAAGCCTTCATGGAGCGCGCGGTCGGCG
>JAYUYU010000822.1:0-3592 GCA_043752365.1 Myxococcales bacterium
TGAGGATTGAGGATTGAGCGCGAGCAGCGCGCCAGACACCGATTCTCAATCTGACTCAAGCCTCAAGCCTCAAGCCTCATTACTCCCAGGGGACGGCACGACTCCTGCTTAGTCACCGACACATGTTCCGAGCCTTGAACATCGCTGCGACTGGCATGGCCGCCCAGCAAACGAGCCTGGAAGCCATTTCGCACAACATCGCCAACGGCAACACCGTCGGTTACAAGAAAGAGCGCATCGACTTTCAGGATCTGCTCTACCAAACGGTGCGCCAAGCCGGGGCGCCCACGGGGCCGACCACGACGTCACCCACGGGCCTGCAAATCGGCACTGGCGTGCGCGTCGTCAGCACCTCGCGCATCTTCCAGCAAGGCACGGTACTGCAGACCAGCAATCAGCTCGACGTCGCCATCGAGGGCAACGGCTTTTTCGTGATCCAGCAGAGCGACGGGACGCCGGCCTACTCGCGCAACGGCGCGTTCAAGACCGACGGAGACGGCCGCATCGTCAACTCCGAAGGCTTTCCACTCGAGCCGCCGATTACGATTCCGCCCGACGCGACCAACGTCAGCATCGCGGCGAACGGCATGGTCTCGGTCACCTTGTCGGGTCAAACGACCCCCAGTGACATCGGACAAATTCAGCTAGCCGGCTTCGTCAATCCCGCAGGTTTACAGGCCGTTGGTCATAACCTGCTGACGGCAACCCGCGCCAGCGGCGAGCCCCAAGTGGGTGAGCCTGCAGCCGACGGCCGTGGCGCGTTGCTGCAAGGCGCGGTCGAGCAGTCCAACGTCGACATCGTCGAAGAGATGATCGGCATGATTAGCGCGCAGCGCTCGTACGAAATCAACTCCAAGGTCATCACCACGGCCGACGAAATGCTGCGCGCCGCCTCGCAAATGAAGTGATCATGACGGCCAACACTCGCACCCGCGCCTGGCTCCCGCTGCTGACTGCGCTATTTTGCACGGCTGCCAGCGCGCATGCCGACGAAGCTCGACTCGTACGCGGCGCTCAGGTGCACCTGTCGGACCTCGTGAACGAGCTGCCCGCAGACGTCCCCGATCTGGAGATTGGCAATGCGCCGCCGCCCGGCAGCTCGCGCACGGTCGCCAAGAGTGAAATCGTCAACGCGGCCGAGAAGAGCGGCGTGAGCTTGAAGCACCTCAAGCTACCGCAAGCCGTGCGTGTGACCAGCGCTGCCAAGCGCTGGAGCACCGAAGACCTGACCAACGCCGCCTTGCCTCGTTTGAGCCAGGCCTTGCCGACCGGCGTGACCGTGAAGCGCGCCCGCGCCACGTCCAAGGCGGTCACTTCGCCCAGCGCCAGCATCAGCGCCGTGCGCGTCCCCCGCCTGCCCCGTCGCGAAGGCGAATACCTGACGACGGCCACCATCGAGTTATCGAATGACGGGCAAATCGTGGCCCGTATTCCGTTTCAACTCGCACTCGACATCAGCAGCTCCGCCGCCCAACCCGCGCTCACGAAGGGCTCGCGCGTGCAGCTGATGATCGAAAGCGGCCCCGCCCGCATCACCGCCACCGCCATCGCGCTCAGCGACGGCGAGCTCGGCGACACGCTGCAGTTCCGAGTGGCGACGACGCAAAAAATCCTGTTCGGCAAGCTCGAAGAGCCGACGCTGGCGCGGGTGGTCCAATGAAGCGCCCGCTCGCCTTCGCACTGCTGCTGGGCACGCTAGCCGGCTGCGGTCCGAATCATATTGCACCCTTCACGGCGCGCGAACGCAACTACAAGGCAGGCGAATACGCCGCCACGCAGCAGCAAAACAAGCCCGCCACGGGCTCCATCTACAGCGAAGCCCAGTCGGGCTACCTGGAAGACACGCGCGCCTTACGGGTCGGCGACGTGGTGCTGGTAAGAATCAACGAAAAGGCCGACGCCCAGGGCGGCGCCACCACCAACCTGTCGAAAGAGACCAACCGCTCGGCGGGTGTCGACTCGCTACTCGGCTTGGTGCCCGCCATCCAGAAGGCCTACCCGAACATCGACCCCAAGGCACTGCTCGAAATGGCCTCGAGCTTCGACTTTGCGGGAGCCGGCAAGACCCAACGCGCCGGCACTTTGAACGCGACCATCGGCGTCAAGGTCAAGCAAGAGCTGCCGAACGGCGACCTGTTCGTCGAAGGCACCAAAGTCGTGATGATCAACTACGAGGAACAACACCTGTACATTTCCGGCGTAATTCGCCCGCCAGACATCGCGCCCGACAACTCCGTCGACTCCTCGCTGATCGCCGACGCACGCGTCGAATTCACAGGCCGCGGCGACATCGATGACCAAGTCGAGCGCGGCTGGCTCACGAAAATTCTGGACGCGGTAAACCCGTTTTGATGACCGACCGACCCGACACCGCCAACTCTCCGTCGCTGCGTGTCAGCATCCTGTCGATTTTTCGAATCAACAAGGCGACGAGCAGGTTGCCTGATCGGTTTGTTCGCTCGCTGGCCTTGCTGCTGGTGGCGTTCGCCATCCTGACGCCGGCCGACGCGCGGGCCGACAAGGTGCGCGACTTGGTCGACATCGTGGGCGCTCGTGAAAACCAGCTGGTCGGCTACGGCGTGGTCACGGGCTTGAACGGCACCGGCGACGACGTCTCGTCACCGTTTGCGACCCAGTCGTTGCGCGCCTTGCTGCGGCGCTTGGGCGTGCAGGTCGACGCACGGCAAATCCGCCTCAAGAACGTGGCCGCCGTGATCGTCACCGCGAACATTCCGGCTTTCGCCCGCAACGGCTCCAAGCTCGACATCCTCGTCTCGTCGATGGGCAACGCCAAGAGCTTGCGCGGCGGCGTGCTGATTCAAACCCCCTTACGCGGCGCCGATCGCCGCACCTACGCGGTCGGGCAAGGCCCGCTGGTGCTCGGTGGCTTTTCGGCTTCTGGCGGCTCCGGCAGCTCGGTGCAAGAAAACGTTACCACCACCGGCCGCATCCCGAACGGAGCGCTGATCGAGCGCGAAATCAAGACCACGTTCGCCGTCGAGGGCAAGGTAACGCTAGCGCTACGCACGCCCAATTTCGACACCGCCCAACGCATTTGCGAAGGTCTGAACAAGGCCATGGGCGAGGGCACGGCCCGCCCGCTGGACGGCGGGTCCATCGAAATCAAGGCTCCGAGCGAACTAAAGAACAAGCCGGTAGAGCTCGTCTCCAAGCTGGGTGACATCGACGTCGAGCCGGGCAGCATGGCGCGCGTCGTGTTGAACGAACGCACCGGCACCATCGTGGCCGGCGGCGACGTTCGGCTCTCCCCAGTAGCCATCGCCCAAGGTGGCATCACCATCTCGGTGAAAGAGAGCAAGGAAGTCTCCCAGCCGGGCATACTTTCGCGCGGCACTACCGCCGAAGTGAAACGCACGGACATCGAAGCCAGCGAGCAGAAGCCGCCCGCCCTCACCTACGTGAACGGCGCCGCCTCACTGGCGGAGGTAGCGCAAGCGCTCTCGACCTTCGGCGTTACCCCACGCGAGCTTGGTAGTATTCTTCAAGCGCTCAAGGCCGCTGGCGCACTACGTGCAGAGGTAATCGTTCAATGACTGCCAACCACCCCCGACCAGCTAGCACGCCCGGCGAT